>CAKPNI010000008.1 GCA_934168355.1 uncultured Clostridia bacterium | reverse complement strand
TTTACAAAACAAGAATTGATAGACGCCGCAGAAAAAGCACAAGCTGAATATCATAAATGTAAAAAAGATATTCAAGATAAAGGAATTGAAACAGTACGTTACCTAGAAGAAAACAACTTAAAAGGAATTGTTTTAGCTGGTAGACCTTATCATATAGACCCCGAAATAAATCACGGAATAGATACATTAATTACATCTCTTGGGCTTGCAGTTTTAACAGAAGATAGTATCTCAAATCAGACTCAGGCTACAAGACCAATAAGAGTTGTTGACCAATGGATGTTCCATTCAAGATTATATGCGGCAGCAGATTTTGTTGGAAAACATGATAATTTAGAGCTTGTTCAATTAAACTCATTTGGATGTGGGGTTGATGCAGTAACAACAGACCAAGTTGAGGAAATTTTAAGAAGTTTCGGAAAAATGTACACTTTAATTAAAATTGATGAGGTAAATAACTTAGGAGCTGTAAAAATACGTATCCGTTCACTTCTTGCAAGTATGAATAAACGTGCAAAAGAAAAACTAGAGGGAAATTATGCAATTGATAAAAAAGTATTTACAAAAGATATGAGAAAAGATTACACTATACTAATTCCGATGATGATACCTATTCATTTTGAATTATTAGAGCCTGCTGTTAACTCATGTGGATATAACATGGTTCTTTTAAGAGAATGTACCGGGCATACTGTTGAAACAGGTTTAAAATATGTAAATAATGATGCGTGTTACCCATCAATATTAGTTACCGGCCAAATGATAGAAGCATTAGAATCTGGAAAATATGATGTAAATAAAACTGCTCTTATAATGTCTCAAACAGGTGGAGGATGTCGTGCTACAAATTATATTGGATTTATCCGCAAAGCCTTACGCGACGCAGGATTTGAGCAAGTGCCTGTAATATCTCTTAATGTTGTAGGTATGGAAAAAATGCCCGGATTTAAGCTTACTCCAAAGATGATGGACAAAATGATTAAAGCCGTACTTTTAGGAGATTTATTGCAAAAAATGCTTCATAAAAATAGAGCTTATGAGATAAATAAAGGCGACACTGACAAAGTATTTGATAAATGGATGGAACAATCTAAAAAACTTGTTACAAAATGCACAAATTCAGAATTCAAACAAGCTATATATGATATGGTTGATGACTTCGAAAAAATTGAAGTTGATATGACTAAAGTTAAGCCTAAAGTTGGAATTGTTGGAGAAGTCTTAATAAAATATCATCCATTCGGAAATAACTATGTTGCAGATCTACTTGAAAAAGAAGGAGCAGAAGTTGTTTTACCTGATTTTATGGGATTTGTTAAATTTATGGCTACTCATAAAATTACATTTAATCAATTATTAAATAGTAACAAAATATCAGCAGCTGTAAGTAAAATTGCTTTAAAATTAATTAATCTTATGGAAAAAGATACTAAAATAGCCTTAGAAAAATCAAGCAAAAATTATCTGCCAACTTGTGATATTTACCACTTAGAAGATAAAGTTAAAGATATTTTATCTATTGGAAATCAAACAGGTGAGGGTTGGTTTTTAACAGCTGAAATGGTAGAATATATTGAAAATGATATTCCAAATATTGTTTGTGTTCAACCTTTTGCATGCCTTCCAAACCATGTTGTTGGAAAAGGTGTTATTAAAACTATTAGAAGCAAATATCCAATGGCTAATATTACTCCAGTTGATTATGACCCGGGTGCAAGTGAAACTAATCAGGCTAACAGAATTAAACTTATGATGGCTGTTGCTAAGGATAATTTGAAAAATTCTGAAAAATAATATTATAGGGGTTTTCTTTAAAAATAGAAAACCTTTATGACATGTATAAAAGGAGAAATTGATGAAAAATTATTATGAATTATTAGAAGTTTCTGAAAAGGCTTCACAAGAAGTTATTAAAAAAGCTTATACTACTTTGGTTAAGAAGTATCATCCAGATTTACAACCTGATAGCGAAAAAAAGGCTGCTGAGGAGAAAATTAAGGAGATTAATGAGGCTTATGAGGTTTTGTCTGATAGTGCAAAAAGAGAGAGTTATGATAGAAAACTTCAAGCTGAAAAAATTAAAGTGGAACAGGCTAAATATTCTAAGACAAATGTTCAAAATCAAACAAGTAATATGTATAATAATCAACAAAATAATTTTTCAAACAATTCTTCTGTAAATTACCAAAAAAGAATTATACATACACCACATATAAACAACAATGACTATAATAGTGATTTTAATAATAATTTTCAAAAACAATATAATAATATTATGAACGAAGTATACCAAAATGCATACAACACTGCATATAATAATGCCTATAATCAAGCATATATTAATAATCTAAAAAACATGGGATTTGATATTCAATATGAAAGACCATTTAGAGAAAAAATAAAAATCGCCTTTTCAACTATTATGGGAATATTATTTTTTATACTAATTTGTTTTATATTATGGCATATACCATTTATAAAAAATTACTGTGTCAATTTATATAATGAAAATCAAGTAATAAAAATAATTGTTGATATATTAAATTCTTTAATAACTAATATTTTTTCGGTATTCAAATAAAAAAACGTTTATAGAGGCTATAACACCTCTATAAACGTTTTACTTATACATATTACTTCCGTTATTTGGAATATTTTTATAATATTCACCTTCACTATTAATAAATTCAAATTCCATATATTCTCCATCATAAGAGAAAGTACCATTATTTTTATCTAAATATATAACCATATAACTACTTACAATTGCCGTTACCCCATCATCATATTTCAAATTAATTACATATTCTGATATATCGTCCTTCTCCCCATATTTATATATTTTTTCTATACTGTAATAACTTTCATTCTCAATTTTTGAAATATAATCTAAAATATTCTCAGTTGTAATAGTTCTTCTTTCCGTGGTTAAACTATCTATAAATCTCTTTGAACACATATTAATTACAGATTGTTTTAGTGTTTCATCATCATTTATTGTCGCTTTATACACTGTATTTATAAATTTATTTCCTATTGATTTTACAATATTATACTCATCTTGTTTAGAGTCAATTTGTGTTAAATCATCTTCCTCATATTGAACACTATTAAAAATAGATGAGTTTTGTGTATTATTACTGTCATCATTTTGGTTTTGAGAGATTTTTTTTAAATAACTATTTGACCCCTTGATTGTAACAATAACAATAATAACTATTATTGTATATAAAAAAATTTTAGAGTCATTTTTACTAAACCATAATCTAAATTTATTCCACATTATTTTTCTCCTTAAATTAAAAATTATGTTCTCAAATTACGCCTTAATAATCTCAATGAAATTACAAACATTACAACTAATGCTATTAGTACAAAAAGTATATATAAAGGAAATTGATTTACTAAATATACATTGCTTTGTATCATTATATAATATAAAAAGGCTATTGCTGGCTTTAAAATTAACCAATACAAATATAATTTAATATATTTTTTTAAACTCGGTTCGTTTCCGCTAGCTTTGTCAAAAGCACTTTTTAAAATAATTATTGGCATAGTCGCACTTATAATAGCTAAAATAACCATTCGTACAAATAATACGGCATATATACACCATTTTGCGATTATTAATAAAAATCCTCCTATTATCGAATTGATAGCTTTTACAGGATGTTGTATAAAATCATATTGTGATTCAAATAAAAATAATCCATCCAAACTTGTTTTAAAATAATAATCAACATTTTTTGTTTTATTAGAGCTAGAGCTACTAGAACCATTTGTATTAGTCGACAAATTTGTTGAAGAATTTGTGCTTTTAGCTGTTGCTCCATCAGCTAATTCTTCTGTTCCAGGTATCCAACCCCAACAGCTAAAATCCCATGACTGTTTCCATTCTTCTATTGTACAAATAGTAATTCCATTTTTTCCTCTACCTGTACAACTTGCAATTTGTCCATTACCAAGATAAATTCCGACATGACCAGCATCCATACCACAGTTACCATCTATTTTTCCACTTGAGCTTCTATATGAAAACACTGCTGCTCCAGGAATTATATTACTAGAATCGGTTGATGCATTTATAGCATGTAAAGCTGCATTGTGTGCACAACAATATGATTGAATACTTTTATTTAAGGCTTTATTATAAGTTAATCTAACCCATCTTGCACACATTCCCGGGCTAACTCCCAAATTATCTTGTAATTTTGCTTGATTTATAACTTTTTCTCTTAATGTAGCAGCATTTAAAGTACTATCATTTGTAGTAGATGGTATTGTGCCACTTGCGGTGTTTGTGTTTGTTGAAGTCCCACTTGCATTTAAAATGGGAGCATTAGCATTAAATTTCGAGTTTTTTACATAAACAGTTATAGATGATGAATCATCTGTGCTATTGTTTGTCACAATACTGGTCATTTCGCTTGAAAGACCAACCAAAAAACTCATCACAAATACTGCTAAAACTAAAGATGCAACCGTAGAAACCCACTGTTCCATTAACTTCCTTATCTTTACTTGTTCTTTTGGACTACCATTCTTTCCTTCTCTACCCAAATTAATATTAGGTGATATTCCTGAAGATACAATTTTAATAGCCATATATATTAATAAAACCAACATAGCAGCAGAACAAATATATAGTAATATTCTATATACATTCCTAACAATGCCTCTGACATATTCCTGTCTTTCAGCATTAACATCATTATTTGTATTAGTTTTACCAAAAAAGTCAACATTTAAGAAGCTTTCTTCTTTATATACAATATCATCTATTGTAGTTTTTATTCCTTCAGGTAATTGTTCATTTTTAATAAGATCATTTGCATCAATTAAAAAATCATATTGTCCTGGCTCTCCATCTTGCTCCACGGTTTTAAAATCTGATTCTTGTTTTATTTCCTCTATTGTATCTGCATAAACATTGCCAGTTAACAATTGGCATATAACACAAAATATGCAAATACAAATTACCAAAAATTTTTTTAATTCTTTTTTCAATGGCTATATGCCTCCTTTTACTATTTTTTTGAAATCTCTACACTTCCATTGGCATTTAAAATTACTAATAGCTTATCACTTGAAGGATTATTCAAATCAAATATTATACCGAACCTACTAGTACTTTCTTGGTATTCATATTGTTCAACCTTTGCTACTGTTGCATCAACCAATCCCTCTAAATAGACATATTCTTTTATTTTTAGTTTAAAGTTATCCATATCTGTTATATGTGTCAAAATTTCTTCTGTAATTCCTTCAAATTCCAACTGAATTTTATTTGCTTGTTCAATATCGTATTCAGCTTCACCTGTTTCATCTTCATTATAAAATATATAGTCATTTGCATCATTAGACAAATCTATTTGATTTGTATTATCAATATAATTTTCAGAACTATTATTTTCGGCTAAATTTTTGTTATTTTCTACATTTTGCTCATTTTTATTATCATTTAACATCAATAAATTAGCAATAAATATAAAAACAATAATTAAGCAAATAATTAATATTCCAATAACAATCTTAATTACATTTATTTTTTTCATCATAAACTCCTTTATATTAGTATCTAAAAATCCAATAATTTTTAGCTGATGCATTAATTTCCGACTTTGTAAATTTCCTATTATTATATCCCTTATTTACAGCATTATTTTTATTTGGATCCTTTACCGTAATATTATCATCGCTATCAATTCCTGATAAAACAATGTAATGTCCTCCATTTGTAAATAATCCTCTTCTTTGTGATGATATAACCAAAGCACCTGAATGTAATGCATTTGCTACTTCGTCTATGCTAATACTTGTTGTAACAGTACAATTTAAATTAAAATGTTTAGCTGCCGCCGAAAAATATGTCCAAGATGTTCCTGCTCCTGAAACATAATAACTATTTCCACACCAAGCAATCGCATCAGCTGGAGTAATTTCCCTGCCTGAAATATGAGTAGCAACCATAGCAAATGATGTTGGACCACACCCACATTTAGCTAAATTTGAACTTCCATATGGTACATTTGCATAATCTCCTTGATAATATTGTATAAAGCCATCTGTTGAAGTACTACTATTTGAGTTTTGTTGTTGTCCTTCATTATCTAAATCTTTTATATCATATAAAACCGTCATATTTGAAGCACTTTGAATATGATTTTCAAAAGTTACACACAAATTATCGCAAATGTTTCTAAGCATCATAATTATAACTCCACCAATTGTAGAGGTTTCATCACTTTTTTTAGAAGACTTACCATCATCACTTACACTACCATCTTCGTAATTATATGGACCTTCCAAACCAACTGGACCATCAGGATGTTCAAACATATTTCCACCATTAACAATCTGTGTTACTCCTGATAGTTTATTTAATAATGGTGATAATTGAGAATAATAACTTTCTCTTGATGGAAGTTCTGAACAAACTTCTATTATGTTACATTTACCATTACTTGTATGGCCATAGGCTTTTCCATTATATATGTATGGATTATCTACCCAAATATCTTTTGCATCTGCCATTATACATGGATATATTTTCGATTCCCCATTATATGTCAAATAAATATCTACATAATCTCCAACAACTCCAAAAATTGGTGAAAGAGCAACAAGATATCTTTTTTCTCCACCTACTTCCAAACACGCCCAATGACTATCTGAAGCAGGCTTTCCTTGTTCAACCCATTTATCCTTAACTTTTTTTTGTGTATATGACCATTTTTTATCAAACCCCTCATATGTTCCTAAGGATTGTGGCATGCCATCTGGAACTCTAACAGCATCTCCGGCATCTGGAGCATTTACTTCATGTTTTCCTCCCATCCTATCATATTCTGTAATTGTTCTAAATGCCAAAACTTGTCCACCAAAAAAATAGAAAGAAGAGAACACTACGATAAATACACAAATAATTAAAAACATTTTATATATTACTTTTTTTCTTATATGTTTGTCCATTTTTTGCTCCCTTCCTTTCTATTTTAATTTTGGTTTGTTATGCTTATCTCAAAATCGTTATCTTTTAATGTTACATTCATTACAAATTTCCCATAAGAATAGTCTTCTCCTGTAGCATCTGTTATTTTTACATCAAATTGGTAAACTTTACCTTCTGATACAATTAAAAAATCATCACCTAATTCGTAATTATTTTCTTTAAAAAAGTTCTTAGTTATATATTCTTTAAAATCATTATAATTTTTATAATAATTATTTTTTTGAACTTGGTTTAATTTTTCATAAACAAATTCATAATCACCATAATTTATAGCTTGTATTATTCTATCAACACAATATTTTGCTTGTGCATCTGGTAAAAATGAATTATACATCTCTTCATTTTGAATAACTTTATAACTATCTAGCATTATTTTATAATCCATCATATTTTTTACTTTAAACACATAATTTCTTTTATTTCCACAACTTGCCTTATATTCTATATAATTATCATAATTTGTAATTGTATATTCAGATAAATTATCCAAATATAAATCAGTTTTATTATTTGAAATATATTGTTTTAATTCATCTATATTTTGATATTTACTACTTTTATAATCTTCATCTAACAAATTATATAAATGTTCTTCATCTAATAATAAATCAAATTTATATCTCTCAAATAGACCTTTCATGCAATCTTGTGAATCAACAGAATTATCAAATATATATTGATTTTCATCTTTTTTTTCTATTGATTGAATAGATGAAAACGAAACTTTATCTCCTTCTTTAAAATTAAGATATTTTTTTATTTTTAAATATTCATAAGGATATATCGAAAAAGTTTTGTTTTTTAAATCCTGTTTTGCCCACAAAATAGTATCTTTTACATCTGATTTATTTTTTCCAAATCTATTTTTTATAATATATAAATATATATCTGCATCTAATTTTTGTTTATAAATCTCATCTATTCTAAAAATAGGTGCATCAAAGTCATTAAATTTTCTATAATTATCATTAGTTACTCCTAAATCATTTACAACATCTATATCCATTAATGTAACTGGTTCATCATAATCATTTGAAGAATAATAATTATTAAGTACTTCTTTTACCCAAAAATAAGAATTCATATCTGTTACTTGTTTTAGTGTTTCTTCATTAGTTGTTTCATTGCTAACAGTGTTATTAGTTACTTCTTTATTTTGAGCATTAGAATTATTAGTTTCATTATTATCTGTCAATTCATTTAAAGTTGTATTATTAGTATTGTTTTTAGCACTTGGATTTACAATATTTTGTCTATTTGAAAAATATATAACAATTGCTAAACTAGCAATAACAACAAGAATGAGAAACAATATAGTTATTAACTTTTTTTTCTTATCTAATTTTTTATCCATATGCTCTCCCTTTCCTAATTTCCATACATTTGTATTCTATCTGCTCTTGACTTACCGTCACAAACAAAACTAAAATGCATGATATCCCTCAATCTTCCTGTCCATTCACCACCCCAATATAGTGTATATTTATGAGCAACTTTTACAACATCAGAGTCAGTATAAATAATTTGATATTTTACGTGATTTTCCGGCAACTTGCTCCATTCGTCTTTTGAATATGGCTTTTGCTCTCCTTTTGGATTGTCAACTTCATTAATATCTATTGCTGCTCCATATGTATGCCCTGATTTATATCCAATTTGACCATTTGTTGTTCCATCTATTCTAAAACCTCCTAATGTTGCTATAACAAATTGAGGTGCTTCATTATACAAATCCTTGAAAAATTCTATCCATAAATTTGCAAGTAACTTATTAACTTGCAATGTTACATCTTTTCTAACAATATTCATATTTGAACCATCTCTTGCATCTTCCCATGCTCTTGTAGGCACCGTAATATCTACTACTTGAGCTTTTACCGTCGACTCTATTTCAGATGCATTTGAAGGCATTTGTTCACTTGGTCTGTCACTTAAAAGCCCATTTGTTAATCCTTTCCATACCTCTTCATCAGACATTGCCATAACCTGTTTAACATCTGCATCTGTAACCGTTCCACTAATTGAACTATCTGTGCTATTTGTATCTCCCAAATCTATTAATCCTGCATCATTTAGAAAGAAAACAATTCCAATAATAACAATGAGGATAAATATAATACTTACAATTATTGTTATTCTTCTAATTTTTTTTAACAAATTACAGCCTCCTTTATATCGATTATACTCCTCCATTTGCTGACATTGGCATATATATTCTATTTTGATTTGGTTGAGTATTTGCGTCCATATTATTTCCATATTGATTTATTTTGCTTTTTCCTCTTTGAGAATATAGCTGTCCAATAGCAGTTTGTAAGTCTCCTTGCATTTCTTCTTGTTTTCTAGCTTTATATACCTCGTCATATTTTTTTCCATTATATTCTGGATGATTTTTCAAAAATGCACCATGAGCATTTAAATCTTGTTTAATAAGTTCTTGTACTTTTATTTTTTCTTTATCATCTGTAATATTATTTAATTCTTTTTGTAGATCCTCAGATGCTTCCTCTCCTAAAATAGTTTTTGCATCTTCAGAATTTGCAAGAATTCTTTCTTTTACTAATTCTTCTATTACATTTAATTCATTATCTCTTTTTTCGCCAATTAATCTTTCTTTTTCTTTCTCAAATTCTGCTTCTTTTTGTTCTAAAGGTATATCTGCTCTTTTATTTACATTTTCTCTTGCACGTTGTTCGACTTCTTTTATTTCATTTTCACTCAAATTACGTTTTAAATCATCTTTAAAGTTTTCATCAATAAAGTTTTGGAAATGAGCTGCTGCATTATTGCTTGTATTTCTTAATAAATTATTTAAAGCATTCATACTTTCTTTATTCATATCGACTCTATCATTTGCCATTCTAGATGCCATCATCTCTTGGTTTTGTCTTCTTTGTGCTCTTAATCTATTTGCTTGACTTGCAACACGCCTCATATCATTATTGCTCAATTGAGGTACACTAGATACTAATTGTCTAAACATATCATCACTATCATAGCCATTTTCTCCATTAGCCGAATTTCTTACTCTTGTTAAATTATACAATCTATTTCTTTGATAACTATTAAGTCCTTGGTTTCTAGAATCTTTCATTATTCTAGCCATATTAACCATTGTTACATAATCATTAGACTGTTTATTAATAGAATAGTTCATATGTTGTAAACTATATCCTTCATTTTTTTGTAAATTAACATCATTAAGATTTACACCAATATTATTATAATTTGGCAAAGCTAACCTTCTCTTATTTGAACCAAATCCACTATCAGCTAGCATTGGAGCTCCATATCCAGCTCCTCCTCCATTTGCAAGTACATTCATTTTTACCCTTGTACCTTTAGGCGCATAGAAATTTTTAGCCACCAATGTTTGTGCTCTTGAAATCCCTTTAATTAATAAATTAGGTGTGTTAATACTTCCAAGTCTTCCTCTAATGTTTTTTACACCGCCATATAAATTACTATTAGATCTTCCATTCATTCTTACATTTATTCTATTACCTTGTACAATGCTTTGCGCACCTGCTCCTTGTCTCATTGTTGTTCTTCCACCATATACCGTGTTCATCATATTATTTGACATTTGATTTAATCTTCTAGTTCCTTTTAGCATTCTAGTATACACCATATTTCCACCTTGGAATATAGCCCCTACAATTTGACGTCCAGCTGCAAAATTGTTCTTTAACATACCACTTTGGCTAACAACTCCAACCACATTCGCCAAACCTATAACATTTGTGAAGCCTCCACCTCCACTAGGCATTCCTACACTTGTTGATTGAGGTGCTGGTAAATTAGAATTTCCATTATTTACTCCTCTCATATCAGGAATTCTACTTGTCCCCATATCCATTGGAGAGCTTGGAGCACCTCCAATATTTGATGACAATGGGTTTGATACGAAAGGATTTGAAAGTGGCAATTTATCAAATATTTTAGCTTTAGCTTTTCCGACAGAACCATCTCCTATTAATCTATCAGAGCTCTCACCATGTATCATATATCCTAATATTCTTTTACCTTGAGATTTTAATAATAAAAATCCCCCAAAAACAGATGCTCCTGATATAAGTATTGCTAATAATAAATCCATATTTTTTCCTCCTTTTAGATTTATTTAATTGTAAAATTCAAAACAAATACATACCCTAATGATAAAACCCATTGAATAGCTGATATGCTTACATATGAAATTACCCACGTTTTAAAGCTCATTCTACTTTCTACACCTAAAGCATTTAATGCTGCTGTTATAGGCCCTATTATAGATAATCCCCATAATACAAACATTCTTATTAACATTAAGATAATAACAAATAAATTAATGTGTACCAATACAATATATTCAATCGTATACAATAATTTTTGTACCCATTCATCAACATTTTCGTTACTCGCCATATATCTTGCATAGCCTGTTGCAGTTGTACTAAAACTATAACCTGCAGGTTCAACATTAACTCTAATTGGCAATTCAGTATCACTATTGTTATCTCCATTCCACAATAGTGCATTACTTCCAAAAATACATAATCCCATTATAACAATAGAGCCAATAAGTATTGCAACTGATTTAACAAAATCTTCAAGCTTTTTCTTATACTCTGCTTCTTCTTCTGGATTATCGTAAGAATGTCTTACAATTTGAATTCCATATAAAATCAAAGTTACTACTAAAATTGCACACGATATATATAAAGCAATATGTATTAACCCTGCTGCAAAATTTCTTAAAATCATCCATGGAGAACCATCATCATGATATTGATTTCCAGTTAAAAAATTTACATCTAAAAAGCTAATTTTTCCTGATGCAACATTATACAAATCTGCTGCTACAACTGGTATTTCAGTATCTTCATCAAATCTAGAATCATTATCATCTTCTTTTTTTATGTCGATTACTTTTTGCCAATCTTCGCCTCCACCTTCTTCATAATCTCCAATTTGTATATATTTATTTACATTTTCATTTCCATCCTTTTCCAGTTCTTTTCTTGAATACATGTACTGCCAATTAAAAAAAGTATGATCAGTTGAAGTTTGTATCATGTTTCCAACAAATTGTGGAAAATCACCATATATTGTTCTTGGAACATCTAGTGCTAAACTTATAAGTGTTCCCAAAAAATTTTTTTTAAGGTCATCTATAATTTTAAAACCATAAACTTCTTTACTAAATAGCATTATGAAAATAAAAATACTTATTACAAAAACTTTAAATTTTTTCTTTTCCACAATTATAACCTTTCTTTTAATTTTATACTATAATAGCAATTGATAACATTACTCTATAACACACAACCAGCAAAATTTGTATACATGACAGTGTTACATAAGATATTGCCCAAGTACCAAAACTCATGAATTTTTGTGATTTAAATATATACATTATAGCTGTTATCGGTCCAATTATAGCTAATATCCATAAAGCCAGCATTGTAACTAACATTAATATAACACCCATAAAATTAATTATTGTTAAAATTAAATATGTTATTGTACATGCTACTTTTTTCATCCATTCATCTACATCATCTGTTAGTGACATATATCTAAAATACCCTGTAACTGTTGTACTAAAACTATATGAATCTTCTACATTTAATCTAATAGGATATTCATAAGAATCATCTTTTACTATATCACCGCCAAGACTTTTAGCTCCAAATACGCATAATGCCATTATAATTACTGTTCCTACAAGCATTAAAACAGATGTAGCAAATCTTTCTAATTGTTTTTTGTATTCAGAATTTTTTTTAGGATTATCAATAGAAGTTTTTACAATCTTTACACCTGTAAAAATCAATGAGATAATTAAAATAGCTCCTGCAAAATATAAACTAATACGTATTAATGTAGCCGCTAAGCTTCTCATCATTTTCCATTTTGAGTTATCCCCGTTTTTATTATTTTGACTTGAGAAAAAATCAGAATTTACAACATCAATATGTCCAACGGATAAATTGTATAAATCTCCAACCGGTACGGGTATTTCAGTTTTTTTAGTAAAACTATCTTTTCCATTCCCATTCTCATCTTTTGATATGTCTATTCCATACACTGATTTAGCCCCTTTTTCATAATCTCCAACATTTGTGTACTTATTTAGATTATCTTCATCAGAATCTGAGTCACTTAGGTAGTCATAACTGTTCAAAACATTAGTGAATTCACCTGTTTGTATTAAATTATCAACCCATTGAATTGCATCAGCAACTCCACCTAAAAATTCCATAATAATAGAAACAATTGTTCCTAAAGGATTTTGTCTAAAATCTGATACCAAATCCCAGCCACCTTTAACTATACTTATAAAGCTAGTGCCAACTGTTGTATCATTTGCATTATCAATAGATACTGAAATATCATTACTATCGACTGCCAAAACACTATAATTCATATAGTTAAATATTAATAAAAATATTATAAAAACTTTTAATATTTTATTGGTGTGTTTTATAACAATTACCTCCCTTCTTAATCTAAAATGTAAGATTTAATACTAAAGTATATATTGCTGTAAAAGCCAATTGCATCATTGATATTATTACATACATTTCTAGCCAAGTTCCATAACGCATAAATCCTTTTTTGCCAAAAACATAAAGTACAGATAATATAGGTCCAATTATAGATAAAATCAATAAGAAAAACATCCTAAGTATCATTAAAATAATAGTTGCAAGATTTATAACAACAGTAATTGCATACAATAAAGTATATGCAAGCATTTGAAGCCATTCTTCTAAATCTTCTGTTGAAGCCATATATCTTAAATATCCAGTAAGTGTTGTACTAAAACTATATGTATCTTCTACATCAACTCTTATAGGCAATTCATAAGAATCTTGTGATGCTATTTTGCTACACAATGCTTGTGACCCCATAATACATAATGTCATCAAAAGTATAGTTCCTACAAGCATAAATATAGCATTTGCTACTTTAGTTATTCCTTTTTTTGCATCTGCTTTTGCTGTAGGATTGTCAAAAGTATGTCTTACAATATTAAACCCAAACCATATTAATGAAATAACCAAAATAGAACTAGCAACATATATATTTATTCTTATTATAACTGCCGCAACATTTCTAAATTTCATCCATATCGAATCTTCATCATGTCTTAGCTCTGTTCCATCTGCCTTTTTAGTTATACTTCCAGAGAAAAAATTAGCATCTATAAAATCTATATGATCTACTGCAATATTATATAAGTCTCCTATAACCAATGGAATTTCCGTATCTTCTGTAAAATCATCTTCTTTGTTTTTATTTCTATCTTTTTTTATTACTTTTCTTTTAAAAACTTCTTCGCCTTCTCCATATTCTGTAACATTTGTATATTTATTTCTATTTCCATCACCATCTACGCCAGTTTGTTTACCATCTTTTTCTAGGTCTTCATAAGAATACATTATTTTAACATCTTTAAATGTATTATCAGGTCTAACAGTTTGCACTAAATTTGCCACATATTGAAAAAAATCTATTATAGGTAGTAAAAAATCGGTAACCATTTTTGATATTACACCTATAGTATTTGCTGCAAGACCTTTTACAGTTGCAAAAAAACCGCTTTTTTTTGCCCAAATTTTTATTAGTACTTGATGATAAATCTGTACTAAAATTATTTGCATCAATTACATTTCCCGCATTAAAGTTTTTAATGCAAGGTTTATATGCTTCAATTTTCACTATGTTTCTTGAACAACTAATAAATAGAACCGTAAACAAAATTAAAGGCAATATAATTAACTTTTTCTTCAAACTGCACCCCCTCTTCCTATAGCAAGCTCATTAAAATTCTTTGTGCAAGAACTACAATCAATGGTACGAATACTACAATTATATAAGAACGCATAAATCCTCTCATCTCAAAAATGCTTCCGCTACTTACTCCATCTTCGCCTCTTTTATTCATATAATAAACAGCTGTAATTGGAGCAATTATTATTAAAAATGCGATTATTAACATTCTTGCAAACATGATAAAGTACCAAAATGCATTTAATAATTCTATTATAAAATACCAAAATGCTGCTCCTAAAGCATTATATTCATTGTTACTTTCTGCCAAAAATCTAAAATATCCTACTACATTTGTATTAAATGAATAAACATCTTCCACATTTGCTCTTATTAAATATATTGAATCCTTTCCTCCTGATATAATACTTACCAATTCATTATATAAATAAATCATTCCTATTAATACAACATATATACACCCCAGCCAAATTAATGATTTAAATACATTATCAATAATCTTTTTGGCATCAAATGCTCCTTCTGGATCTTCTCTTGTCGTAGATACAATCAATAGTACACTTCTCCATATAATCAGTACAAGTATTATACCTGCAGAAAAATACATTACAACATGACTTGCACCAACAACTAAACCTCTTATAGCTTTCCAAAGTTCGCTTGAATTTGTACTATTTTCATCAAAGAAGTTAATATCAAAATAATTTACTTTGCCAACAGATGAACTATATAAATCAATTGGACAAACAGGAATTTTTGTATCTTGTGTAAATACATCCTCTTTTTGACCAAATTTATTATCTATGGTCGTTGGAACTTTAATTGTTTTTACTGTATTATGTTTTTCATTTTTATCTGTAGAATTGTAATCATCACTACTATCATAGTTATCCACCTGTATTTCGTCATTTATTAAAGAATTTGTTTGTATATCAACTCTGGATTTAGTAAAATGATAGCTATCTGAAAATGACATATCAGTGCCTGACATATTTAACGCTGTTTGAATCGTATCTCCAATAGCTCTAAAAATATACATCAACAATTGAATGAATATATTTTTATTTTTGGTAGATTTTTTCTTTCCTGCATTTGATGAAAATGTACCTGTTGTTGTTGCTAAAATAACTTTTCCTGTGATTCTTCCAACACCAGATGCACTTTGACCATTTGTTCCAAAATACACATCAAACATATTAATATCTGTCTCTCTATGAAACTTTTTTACTTGCGGAAACATCATTGCATCTCCACTATCTAACACAATTGCATTATATACGTTTGAATCAAAGCTTTCATCTTCAAATTTAAATTGAATTGTATCGTTATAATGAAAATAATGTATATGGTCAAACTTTGCTCCATAAAACCATAAACTACCAGTTCTGCCTTTATTCTCTTTTAACATCTCATGTGTGGCCGCTGCAACAACTACATATTTCTGTCCATTTTGTTCTAATTCTCGCCATCCATAGTTTGAATTTGAAGTAAAATCCGAATCATGTCTACCAGAACCTAAAGTATTACCGTCCTCCGTAACCTGTAAGTTCAAATCTCAGAGTATTAACATCAGGTCCATCTGTTCCATCATCGGTATTACTATATGTATAAGTTTTTCCATCTGCCCCAGTAGTTTGCTGGTCACCTGTCGCAAAAACATCTAAAGAAGGCAATAAACTTACGAACAGTGCTATTATTAGTGAAATACAATAAATTTTTATTATGTTTTTGCTCTTCATAATTTCATTCCCTTCTTTAATAATTTAATTAACTTTCCTTTGCTAACTTGTTTAAGTTAGTTTCAACAAATTTAAATTCTTTTTGAGTTGGTGTAATTTGAAGTATTGCTGTTTCAGAACCAACTTTTAAGAGTCCCTCACCTCTAGTACAAGTAACTAAAAATGATGCTTCTCCTGAGCTTAATTTAAACACTTCTTGAAGAAGGGCAATTTCAGATTTATCTTGCGCTAAGAATAATTTTGTATCTGATGATGTAAGTACCGCTTGTGCTTCTGGTTTTTCATAAAAATCCTGAAATCTCTGTGAAATAATCGCAAGTGATACGTTTCTTTTTCTCGCACGTCTAGCCATTTTATTCAAGAAATCTACAGCATCTGGGAATGGAAGTAACATCCATGCCTCATCGACTATAACTCTTTTTTGTCTAGCTTTCTTTCTATCTTCACTATTTTTCTTAACAAATTTTTCCCAAATCCATGAAAGCAAAATTTGTTGCGCAAGTGGTCTTGCAAATCTTTCTTCCAATTGTGAAATATCTATATTTATAAAAGGTGCCCCATCTAATAATTCAAATGTAGATTGACCATCAAAATATGCCATCTGTCCACCAAATTCCCTTATGTATTGTTTCATAACCTTTAATAAATAACTATAATGGAAACGATAATCTTCATTATCATTTTCTTGTGCCATATGTTCTAATCTTCTATACCAAGAACCTATTGTTGGCATCTGTTTTTTCTTTCTTCCAAAAGTAGCTAAGCTTCTCGTATTTTCATATAAACTCATTGGATCTGATGTAATTCCAAGTGCTGCATATTCAGCTGCTACTGATTCTGATATAATTTGCTTTGTAAGCTCATTTACTTGTTCTGTTTTTGTACTACCTTTTGCCATTGTCATCAAAGCTTGTGTAACATCTTCTACTTTATTTTCTACATTTAAAACTTCTCTTTCTCTACCTGTTATCGCATCTTTTGCTCTTTCTACTTCTATATCAAACACATTTATAATTGTAGAAGAATTGGGACTTACTATAACATTTATTCCACCTAAAGCTTCAGCAACAGCGTAATACTCTCCTTCAGCATCTAGTGCCAAACTTTCAATTCCCATAAGTACAGATGACCTAGAAATTAAAGTTTTCATTGTAACAGATTTACCAGCACCAGACTTAGCAAATATAACCATATTATAGTTTGTAAGTGATGGGTGGAAATTATCAAAAAGTATTGGTTCTCCTGTTTGTTTATTTATTCCTAAAGGTACACCTGTAGGATGTCCTACCTCTGATGTCAAAAATGGAAATACAGTTCCCATTGATGGTCTATCAAATATTTGCTTTTTTTGGACACTATCTTCCATTAATGGCAAACATGTTTTAAATGCCTCTTCTTGCATAGCCCATGCACTTTTTATACTAACTAATGATTTTGACATTTCATTTGAAAGTAATTTGGTAAGTCTCTCTAAATCTTGCATACTATATGCAAATAAAGTCGAAACTATTGTTGCTTCATATAATTTATTAAAACCAGCTGCAATTTGGTCTCTTAAAATCTCTGTTTCATATCTTTTTTGCGAAACATCACTTTCCCTATTTATATTTCCTTTATCACTAGCCATTAATCTTTCAGTCTCTAATTCAACGATTGTTTTATTCAAATCATTTTGTGAATTAGCTTCAGATACTGGATAAATATATATAGATGTATTTATATCTCCAAACATATATAAGCTTCTAAACAATTCTGGAAATGTACAAGATCTTGGAAGTCCTGAAACAAAAAAGCTTCTTGCATATCTTGTTACATTTGATACAATTTCCATATGGTCAAGTCTAGATGCATCTATTCCTGCTGGAGCAATTATTTCCTTAATTGTCTTTTTATGTAAAACCCTATATTCATCTTCACGCTTTTCTTCTTGGTCTTCCTCTTTTACCTTTTTCTTGAACAATGCCATCTTCTAATTCCTCCTTTTTTTCAACATTTGTATCTTTATCGTCTTTTGATTTTTCTTCTTTTTCTATCTTTTTTATTGCTTTTTCAGCAACATCTTCTCCAATATATTTTTTATGTTTTCTTATTAACTCTTTAGCCTTTTCTTTAACTATTTCATCAGATTTCTTTTCGATTTCCATTGCTTTTATTTCTTTATCTCTTCTTACCTCACTAATTTTTTTATTTGCTAAAGATACAGATTCTTCTTCTATCTTTTTATCCAATAATTTTAATTTCTTCTCAACTGCATCAGGAGCTGTAGAATATAATTCATCAAATCCTGCCTGTCTAATTTTTTCCATCCAGAATAAATCTGATTCATCTCTATTGTAAGATATGTATAATAATTCCATAAGCTCTTCCGAATTTAGAACTTTTCCTGTTACTTGACATGCAAATAATGCATTTATAACAGCTCTTGCTCTTGTATATAATTCCGAAAATGCCATATTTTTTACTTCAGATTTATCAAAATCTCCTGCAACTATTTCAGATTGAAAACATGGTATAATAACATAATACCTTTTACTTAATATACTCCTATTTAAACTTTGTCTTTCAATATCTCTAATAATGTCTTCTGTATATTCTTTTAAATTTTTTTGTTTTACAAGCTCATATTTCGTTTTTTCTACTTGGTTAATAGTTGTAGATTTATCTTTTAGTAGATTTTCGTATTCATCTTGCAAAGATAAAAATTTTCTATCTATATCAGAAAGTCTATTTTTATATCCTTCTATACTTCTTTCTAAGTTTATAGTTCTTGTTTGAATATAAAGTTGAACTGGATGTCTTAATGTATTTAAAAAAGATATAAAGCCCTGTTCAACCGAAACTTTTTCCATCTCTGACATTAAATCATAATTTATTCCTTGGCATTCTACAATCATTAAAAATTTGCCATTTTTTTGTATAATCATGTTATCTTCTATTCTATCAAAATCCATAAAATCAATAATAGATTCAGGTGTATATATAACCTGAGATTTTTTCACATGACTTTTTTCATACTCATCTGCTTGTTTTTCTCTTTCCATTCTTTTTTCCTTTGCTCGTATTGCAAACCACACAAAAATTAAGCAAATAACTACTATACCAATTACTCCTGCTAATAACATTAATAATTGAACCATATTATCATTACTCATCATTCTTCTCCTCCGTAAAAAATGTATATATTCTATTTTTTTTCATTTTAAATTTTATATACCTAATTATTATCTTGTCTATATATTCTCCTCCTGCTTTTCTGGTTATCTCAAAATTATTAGAGTCTGGTATTTTAAATGATGTTATAGAAAATCCCAAAGCTCCAAAAATTAAGCCACCTATTAATCCTAAGGTTTTAAATCCTATTAGTTCTCCAATTAAACGGAATATTAAAAATGCCAATCCCCCTATAACCACTGTTGCTATAAGAGCCTTAGTTGTAAATATATAGAAAAATCTGCCTTCTCCTTTGGTATTTCTCGGTATATTATATGGACCTCCTGCCATAATATCACTTTCCCTTCTATCTATTAATACTATTTTATTATAACATAAAAAATAAAAAAAAAATACAATTTATGATAAAAAAAATCATAATTTGTATTTTTTAATATAATTGTAATATAATTGTAATCTTTTTGTAATCTTTTAAGCTGCAACACCTATTATAAATTTGGCAATTGAAGTTGCACCAAAAACCATTACAACTCCTATAACTATTGGTAAAAATCTTTTCTTTAATTCGCTTTTTGCATCTGGAGGTGTATCTATTAATAATTTAAATCCAAAAAAAGCTATCATTATAACTGTCGTAATTGCTGATGCAATTTGAAGCATCCCTAATATTTGCCCTACAGTTGCTTGCAAACCGGAATAATATTTTTCTCCAACATTAGATGCTGCCATCTTACCTATAGTATTGCTTACAGCTCCTGCATTTACAACATTTAGTGGATTTATTATAATCCCTAACATAAAAACAAATAAAATCATAATCATCTTACTTAACTTTTTCATAATATTATCCTCCTAACGCACTTGTTATAAACATTGCAATTGATATAGCACTAAAAATTAAAATTGTTCCTATTATCATTGGTAACATCTTTTTCTTTATATCCCCTCTAACTTCAGGTGTCGCTACTATATAATGATATCCTGTTGTTGCTACAGTTATAACTAAAAATAGTGCTGCTATAATTCTTAAATATCCTAAAAATCTATTTACAACCTGTCTTAAACTATATGTTTTAAGAACAGCCTTGTCACTTATATTTGCTTCAAATCCATCTATGTCGTTGCTTATTGATGCTGCTGCATAAGAATAATTTAGCTTAAAGATGCCTATCAAACTAAATACCATTATAACTATTGTTAATATTCTTTTTATATTCTTCATGTAAATCCCTCCTCCCATAAATGAATTTTGAAAATCTATTTTAATTATATCATAAAAATAAAAAAAAAACAATTTATGATAAAATTCATCATAAATTGTTTTATATAATCATTAACCAGCTACACCTATTATAAATTTAGCAATAGATGTTGCTCCGAAAACTAATACTATACCAATTATGATTGGTAACATTGTTTTCTTCATTTCTTCTTTTACTGTTGGTGTTGATACTATGTAATTAAATCCAGTAATTGCAATCATTAAAACTGCAACTAATCCAGATGCTATTTGTAAAAATCCTAATAATTTACCAATTACACCTTGTAGTTTTGAAACATCAGCTGTGGATCCTGCACTTATTCCATCGATAGCACTATCTACTGAACTACCACCTGCTGCATAACTCATATTTTTAGGCATAATAACCATTGCACATACTGCAATCATTAATATAGCAAATATTTTACTAAATGTTTTCATATGTATTCCTCCTTCCTAATAAATATATATTTTTTTAAATTTAATATCATTAATTTATGCAAAAGATTGTATCATTATTGTAACAACTGCCATTGCAATTTTCCATATAATATAAGCTCCAAATCCAATTGCCATTCCTATAAAAATTGTATGTAAACTCTTTTTTGCTACCTCCCTTTGTCCCGGAGAAGCTCCACTTGCAATATATCTAACACCTGTTATAGCCAATGCTATTGTAGATATTCCCGCAAGTAATACAAGTAATACTCTACTAAATCCTTTTACCGCTCCTTGGAAGAATGAAAATATTAGACTTAATATTCCGTGAAAATCTTTCGTTGGCTCATTTAAAAATGAATACGCCGCTGAAAAAGAATCACTTACCCAGTTTTCATTACTATCTGCATAAACCAGTGAATTTGAACTTATTAAAAATATTATTATTAATGTAATCGACATATATATTTTTTTCATTCAAATCACCTTCTTTCTTTATCCATATTCTTATGATGCTACATCAAATATATTAAATACAAATTTTACTAGTGTTGAACTACTAAATAATAATACCGAACCTATTAGTAATCTCCTTCCAAAGTTTAATAATTCTACCCTTGCTTCTGGATCTCCACTTCTTAATCCTAGTTCTTCAGCTAATCCTTGATTTCCACTTAATAGCAAACCTAGACCAAACATTGCAATTGATACAACCATTAGAATTCCTCCTATTAATTGTACAAATCCAAGTACAGAATTTACTACTGTATGAATTATTTTTACAAATGGTGTTGATATTTTTTCTGCTGCTCCACTTACACCGTTTGGATTTAAGTCTTTTATAAAACTATCATTCATTATACTTGTATCTATTTCGGCATCTTTATTTGAGGCAAAGCAAGAATAATGTGTGTTGAATATTAAAGATATTATGAATACTAGGCATATGATTTTAATACATTTATTCATCGCTATCACCTACTTTTCTTTTTCATTATAAATCTTTTTGTATTTTTTTGCAACATTTATTTTCTTTTTTTGACAATATTTTTATTAGTTATTTTTTCTATTTTTTCCCTTATTTTATACCGTCATCTTTAATTTTAACTTAAAATTCCTATTTTGTCAATACTGCGTATTTTTATCTGTCTCCCATAAATTGACAAAAATTTTTTTTAATAGTAAAATTAGAAAAAAATTGAAAGGCTTGATTTTATGAAAAATATAATAAAAACTTTAATATTATTAATTTTAATTTTGGTAGTTATTTTGTTATTTTCCCTTTACAAATCTCCAAAAATTGCAGTTCTTTGCTATCATAATATAGCAACAAAAGAAGAAAAAGAGCAATTTCCTGATGAAAAGGATTGGACAATTACAACAGATAATTTTAAAGAACACTTGGATTATTTAAAAAAACATAATTACAAAACTTTAACTATGGATGAATTCTACAATTGGAAAATTGGAAATATAGATCTCCCATATAAAAGTGTTCTTATTACTTTTGATGATGGATTTTTATCAAATTATGAATATGCTTTTAAACTTTTGAAAGATTATAATATGAATGCAACTGTTTTTGTTGTTGGTTCTTTTGTTGATAATTCTTCATCTAGTGAATGGAATGGTAATATAAAAACTTATATGACTAAAGATATATTAAATAATTTAAAAAACGAATATCCAAATATTGAAATTTATTCACATTCTTATAATTTACATTATCAAGGTGCTATAAATCAAGATAAAGATGTTCTTGTGCAAGATATAAATAATTTTGATAATTTTTATCCAAATACTGATGTTTTTTGTTATCCTTTTGGACAATATAATAATACTATTGAAGAGTGTTTAAAAGATTGTAACTACAAAATGGCTTTTAAATATGGTCCTAATAAAAAAGATTATAAAAAAGCTAGTAGGAATGATAATATTTATGAAATTCCTAGACTTAATATGTCTCATGGAATGAGTACTTTTAAGTTTGGTCTTAGATTGTTAATGTATAATTAAAAAAATATGAAGATGCTCATCTTCATATTTTTTTGGCGGAGAAAGAGGGGTTCGAACCCTCGCGCCGATTACTCGACCTAACAGTTTAGCAAACTGTCCCCTTCACCACTTGGGTATTTCTCCAAATTGTATATATTAAATTATAAAAAAATCGTAGAAGATTGTTTTATGACAATTTTTCTACGTTCTTTTTTGGCGGAGAGGGTGGGATTCGAACCCACGGTAGGCTACAAACCTACGCCAATTTTCAAGACTGGTGCCATAAACCAACTCGACCACCTCTCCAACTGTTTCTAGCTTTCGCTAAGAACAGTTTATATACTAACATATTTGGCTATTGTTTGTCAATAGTTTTTTTATTATTTTTTTAATTTGTCGGCCAAATGTCAATTAATATTTAAAATTTGTTTTTATTATTAACGACATTAAGTAATTTATATATATCTAATAAATAATAATATAACTAAACTAATATATACAAATACACATAGTGATACTCCAACAATTCCTGTAATAAGTCCTGCTTTTCCTAATTTGCTTCCAACTTTTTTTATTGTTTTTGTTCCAAATATAATTGCAATAATACCTGTTGGAATACTAATATACCAAAATAAATTGAATACTATTGATATAATACCTAATGGCAAACTAGCAATTGCCATTGCACTTTTCTTTCTATCTTTTACTTCAACTTTATCTTCATTCATAATAACATCCTCCTATCTATTGTTTATTTTTATTTCTGATATTTGACTTAAATCACTAAGGTTATTTACCTTTATCATATCTTCCGATACAGTAAATATATTATTTTTTATCCATAATCCTCTTAAAAGTTTACCTGAATAATTAAAACTATATGAATATTTTGATTGTTGTTTTTGATGTTCAATTACACCTTTAAGTTTAAATCCATCACTTAAATTTATATTATATACAAAATATCCTTCTGATGTATATTTCATGTCATAATTTGTATATAATGTTTCCATTTTACTTACATCATTCTTGTCACTTAGTGTTATTTCAAAAGTAGATGGATAAGAATTTACAGGTATTGCTATAATTTCTTTTTCTTTTGAGAATAGCAACGCTTTATGATTTTCCAATATTGCGGATGTTGTATTACTATCCCCTATAATTGTTTGAGAAATTTGAATAGGGTTAGATACATCACTTACATCAAATAAAGCCATTTTCATTCCCGTTATTTTAGCCGATGTTCTTGTTACTTTTCCTGAAGAATCTCTTATAATATTTTCTTCTGTTTGCATTCCAATTCCTATTAAATGATTTTCATCATATGGATGCAAATATGTACTATAACCAGGTATTTTTAATTCTCCTAACACATTTGGATTTTTTGGATTAGATAAATCTATTACATATAATGGATCTGTATTTTTGTAAGTTACCATATATGCTTTATTTTCCAAAAATCTCGTTGAATACATCTTTTCTCCTTTTGAAAGATATTCTGTGTTTCCTATTTGCCTTAATTCTTCATCAAATACAACAATTCTTGAGCCTTCATCTCCTTGCACTGCAATCCTTAAATTATTATTATATTCATCAATAGAAAATTGATTAATCGTTCTTCCTTTGGTTTTAGCTTTTCTTTGATAACTTAGTGTTCCATCTTCATTTATTTTAAATTTGTATATAGTAGTATATTTTTCATCATCATAATCGTCATCATATGAATCCCTAATATATTTTATCACGCCTTTTAATAGTAAATTTTTTACATCTCTCAAAACTTCTGTTTGTTGTTCATAATTTTCATTTAATAAATAAACATTATTTTCTGAAACATATGCATTTTGGATATCAAATAAATATTCACGAACTTGTACACTTTCGTTTTTATTTAAATCTATACTTGATATTATTGTTTGATAACTTTCTTTTTTATCTTTTAGATATTTTATATTATTAAGTCCTATATCCTTTTGAATATTATTTTCGTTGTAATATGTTACTATTTTGTCATCTACTACTCTCATATCTCCTGAACAAATTACAATTAGCTTACCATTTATACATCTTGATGTGTAATATTCTGAATATAAAATATATTCTTCTGTAGTTGATACTGCAGATTTATTGGTAACGTCAAAAATTTTAACTTTTGTATTATTTTTTTCAGCAGTTGAAGCACCTGTTGAAATAACTGCTAACTTGTTTTCATACAAAATTATATCCTCTGGAATATAATCTCCTGCATCAAGTTTTGCCACTACTTCCATGTTTGAAGGATCTTCTACATTTGTAATTATAACATTTTTTTCAGATATCGAATAAATATATTTTCCATCTGTTTTTGTTATATCTGCTTCATCTACATTCTCAACTTGAATATTTGTTGTAGAGTAGTCTTTTTTAGATGATGAAGTAGCAGTTGAATCTGCCGATATACCATCAATAGCATTGCCAACAGAATTAGGTGAAGCTGTTCGATGCAAACTTCTAATTCTTGAATCTCCAGCTTTTTTTATATAACCAAAAGGCATTGTTCCAAGTAGCGCTGGTATGTTTACGTCATCTTCTCTTTCATTGTAAATCGAAATAAGTTGCTTTTCTGATCTTATACTTCTTAATTCTTGTGTGTTATTATTTTTTATAATATTTACTAACATTGTAAAAATTATAATTAAAATAACAATTATTATAGATAATTTTTTTCTATCCATATACATCCCCCCTAGACATAATTATACATATAAAAACAAAATATGGCAATATAATTGACAAAAAAAAAAGGAAATTAGAAAAAGATCTCTAACTTCCTTTAACATTATATTATATTATTGCTCTATTTATAGCCTCTTGCTCCTCTGGAGTAACCTTATACTTAGACAAACCATTCTCAATAGGTTTAGCATAAATATTTGACATATCCCTTGAATATATACCATTAAAAACTACTCCATCATTTTTTTCATCTAATAAACAAACTGCGAAACTCAAATCGCTTCCTGTATCTTTATAAGCATTATATCTAAAAATGCCAACCTTTTGAATACAATTTTTCGTTTTTTCGTCAATTTCCTTATAATACAAAGAAAGCTTTCTAATTTCTTCTTCAGAGCTAGAAACTCTTCTCATATAATTATCCAAATCTTCTTTAATATTTTTTCCATCCCCTAGTTTTTCCATAAAAATTTTATCTTTATTATGTATATTTCTTATCCTAATATTACTTATAATTGACCATATTAATAAAACAATGTTCAATATAAATATAATTATTAAAAATAAATCACTATGTAAAAAACTCAATTTAATCCTCCTAGTTCCTTAATCATGTTTTATCAATCCAAGTATTCTTTCCAATTCATCATTATTTGTATAATTAATTATTATTTTTCCACTACGTCTACCTGCATCAATTTTAACTTTAGTTCCAAAAAATCCTTGAAATCTATCTTCTATATCCTTATAAACAGCAGCATACTTTTCAGCTGTATTTGTATTATTTTTTTGATGGTGAACTTTCTTTTCAGCTTGTCTTACAGAGTCTCCTCTTTCAATCATTCTTTTAGCCATTTCATATTGTTTTTTAGGGTCTGTAATTGCAAGAAGTGCCTTACAATGTCCCTCTGTAAGTTTCCCTTGTTTTGCAAATTCTAATACATCTGGACTTAAATTTAAAACTCTAACAGAATTCGCAATACTACTTCTTCCCTTTCCTAAAACCTTTGCAATTTCTTCTTGTGTCATATTGTATTCATCCATTAAAGCCCTTATTCCAGTTGCCTTTTCAAATGCATTTAAGTCCTCTCTTTGCATATTTTCTATTAATGCAATCTCTTTATTTTTTCTGTCATTATCATCTCTAATTATTGCTGGAATTTCTACTAATCCCGCTTTTTTTGCAGCTCTCCATCTTCTTTCTCCTGCAATAATTGCATAATATCCATCTTTTTTTGTAACAACTATTGGTTGAATAACTCCATACATTTTTATAGATTCTGCAAGCTCCGAAATAGATTCTTCATTAAATGTTTTTCTTGGTTGCTCTCTATTTGGCTCTATATCTATTATTTTTAAATTTTGTAAAGAATCATCTGATTGTAATTTTTCTTCCTCTACTACTGGCATTGAAAACAATGCGTCTAATCCTTTTCCTAATCCTGTCTTTTTTACCATTTGTACTACTCCTCCCTTTTGTTATCTTATTTTAAGGCTCTTGCCTTTTGTTCTAGTTCATTCCATTTTAGAAACTCTTTTGCAAATTTTTCATAACTTCTTGCACCTTTTGATTTTGGGTCATATATAGTTATTGGCATTCCATAACTTGGTGCTTCACTTACCTTTACATTTCTAGGTATTACAGTCTTATAAACCTTATTTTGGAAAAACCTCTTAACTTCTCTTACAACCTGATTTGCAAGATTTGTCCTTATATCATACATTGTTAAGATTGCACCCTCAACATATAAATTCTTGTTTAAATGTTTTCTTACCAATTCAACAGTATTTAAAAGTTGTCCCAATCCTTCAAGAGCATAATATTCACACTGAACAGGTATAAGCACACTATCAGATGCAGTAAATGCATTTAATGTAATTAACCCAAGTGATGGTGGACAATCTATCAAAATAAAATCGAACTTATCCTTAATAACATCAAGCTTTTCTTTCATTCTCTGTTCCCTTGACATCATAGAAACCAACTGCACCTCAGCTCCTGCCAAATTCATATTTGACGGAGTTATATACAAATTCTTAATAGCTGTTTCCTGAATAATATCTTCTGCTGCCACATCTGTTATAAGTAAATCATAAGTTGATAAATCAGATTCCTTTTCAATTCCCAAACCACTTGTTGCATTCCCCTGAGGGTCAGTGTCAATAAGTAATACTTTCTTTCCTCTTTTTGCTAAAATTGTACTCAAATTAACTGTTGTGGTAGTTTTTCCAACTCCACCTTTTTGATTTGCTACTGATACTATTTTTCCCAATTTTCTTCCTCCATTATGTACCTAAAAACTTTTTTCTTCTGGGTACATTTTGTTTTTTATGTTAACTCTTTTTTCTCTTTTTTCAATATACCTAATCATATACAAATATTCCAAATATGTCAATACAAAATTTTTAAATTTTGAATAATTTTTTTAACTTTCAAACCGTTCACAATTTTGCACTAAAAAAATCTCAAAACCAATTCGACACTTTTCGACAAAATTCGACAAAATGTGACAAAAATACACCCCCAACATTACGGAAACCGAACACCTCAATCATTGTTCCACAAAAAAATTGACAGCTTTCCACTTGTGCAAAAAACTGTCAAATTAGTACTACTATTTCAAAGGTTGCTTAGCAGGAGTACCTGCCTTTCTAGGATACCTTTTAGGAGTCTCCTTAACCTTCTCAATAACAACAACATTTCTTTTCATATCTGTCCCCGGCAATAAAAACTCATCAACAAATTTAACTGTGCCACCAAGCTCTTTCAAAGCAAACTTAGCATCATTTAGCTCCTCCTCAATCTGACTTCCTTTCATACAAATAACCTTTCCACCAACTTTAACAGCTGGAAGCAAATATTCAGATAACACACATAAATTTGCAACAGCTCTCGACACTGCAATATCAAAGTTTTCCCTATACATCTTATTTTGGTCAAATTCCTCTGCTCTTGAATGAATTGCAGAAACATTCTTTAAATTTAATTTATCTTTAATTTCATTTAAAAAATTTATTCTCTTATTCAAAGAATCAACCAAGGTAAACTTGCACTTATCATTCACAATAGCAAGAGGAACTCCCGGAAAACCAGCGCCTGTTCCAATATCAACTATTTTTTTATTATCCTCCATATACTTTTGAATTGTAAGGCAATCCACAAAATGTTTCAAAACAATCTCATCAGGCTTAGTAATAGCAGTCAAATTAATCTTTTCATTCCACTCTAAAAGCAGATTCATATAATCATAAAACTTAGATATTTGATTTTCTGTTATATCTACACCAATTTCATTCATTAATTTTTTCATATTTTCGTTAAAATTACTTTCCATTCATACAATCCTTTCTATTAATCTTTGTTTTTCATCTGTAAATAAATTAAAAGCACATTTATATCAGCAGGCGAAACCCCTGAAATTCTTGAAGCTTGGCCAATTGATAAAGGTTTTATTTTATCTAGCTTTTGCCTTGCTTCCAAACTTAAACCTTTAATATCTTGGTAAACAATATCTTCAGAAAGAGTTTTACTCTCCATTTTCTTAAATTTCGCAACCTGTTCCTCTTCCATTTTGATATATCCCTCATATTTAATCTGAATTTCAACTTCTTCTTTCTCTTGAGCTGAAAGCTTAGGCATATTATCATCAATTTCTTCTAAATCCTTGTATCTAATTTCTGTTCTTTTTAACAATTCTGAAAGCTTAGAACCAGTAGATAAAGGTGTTGTACCTTTTTCTTTTAAAAACTCATTTACATTTTCAGTAGGTTTTACAACTGTTTGTCTTAATCTTTCCATTTCTTTTTCAATATTAGCTTTTTTTTGTAAAAATCTTTGATATCTTTCATCAGATATAAGCCCAATTTCATGTCCAATCTCAGTTAACCTTAAATCTGCATTATCTTGGCGAAGCAATAATCTATATTCAGCCCTAGAAGTCATCATTCTATATGGTTCATTTGTTCCTTTTGTAACAATATCATCAATTAAAACACCAATATAACCTTGTGTTCTGTCTAAAATAACAGGATTTTTTCTTTTTATTTTTAATGCACTATTAATTCCTGCAATCAAACCTTGGCAAGCTGCTTCCTCATAGCCAGAAGTTCCATTTGTCTGTCCTGCAAAAAATAAACCATCTATATCTTTATATTCTAATGATAATTTTAACTTTGATGGGTCAATAGAGTCATATTCTATCGCATAAGCAGGCCTTGTAAACTCACAATGCTCTAGTCCCGGCAAAGTTCTGTACATTGCAATTTGTACATCTTCTGGAAGAGATGAACTCATTCCTTGTGCATACATTTCATCAGTATCAAGCCCGATTGGCTCAATGAAAACTTGATGTCTTGGTTTATCACTAAATCTTACAACTTTATCCTCTATAGATGGACAATATCTTGGTCCTGTTCCCTCAATTTTTCCTGCATATAATGGAGACCTATGTAAATTTTCTCTTATTATTTTATGTGTTTCCTCATTTGTATAAGTCAAATAACAATCTTGTTGCTCAAAATCTTTAACTTCATCATCTAAAGAAAATGGTACTATATCTTCATCACCTTTTTGAACTTCCATTTTACTAAAATCAATACTTTTTCTATTAATTCTTGCAGGTGTTCCTGTCTTAAACCTAATTAATTTAACACCCAATTTTTCAAGACACTTAGCAAGTTTATTTGCTGGAAATACTCCATCAGGTCCACTCTCCTTTGAATAATCTCCAATAAATATCTTTCCCTCTAAATATGTTCCTGTTGCAATAATAATATTTTTAACATTATATATTGCACCTACATCTGTTTCCAAAGACTTAACTTTTCCATCTTCAACTTCAATATTTACAATTTCAGCTTGCTTTAATTCCAAATTTTCTTGTTTTTCCAAAGTATGTTTCATTTCCATCTGATATCTTTTTCTATCAGCTTGTGCTCTTAAAGAATGAACTGCTGGTCCTTTAGATGTATTTAACATTTTAATTTGTATCATAGTCTTATCTATATTCTTTCCCATTTCTCCACCAAGACAGTCAATTTCTCTTACCAAATGACCTTTTGAACTTCCTCCTATATGTGGATTACAAGGCATATTTGCAACTGCCTCTAAACTTATTGAAAAAACCAAAGTTTTCATTCCCATTCTTGCTGATGCTAAAGCTGCTTCACATCCTGCATGACCTGCTCCTATTACTGCAACATCATAATTTCCTGCTATATAACTCATTTTAATTATTTCCTCCTTTTTCCATTAAATCCTTGTATGCGTACATTTCACTGTACTTAGTCCATTTTGATATACCATATTTTTCCAATTTTCCGTGGAACAAGATATTTTGTTCGGTTTACATAACCTTTCCTGTACTTTTTAAAAGTTTATATTTATATACTTTCAGTCTTTGGCTATTTTTTATTTCTTTTAAAATTTAAAAAAGTATAATTTATTTTTATACACGTCAAAATCAAAAATAAGCTATTTTTTATTTTGGCAATAAAGTTAGTCGTTTTTTATATTAAATTTTTTTATTCTTGATTTTCATACGTCTTTTATTGATTATTTTCCCAAACAAAATCTGGCAAAAATTTCATTAATAATTTCTTCACTTGCTTCTTCACCTGTAATTTCTCCCAAATCACTTAAAACATCTTTTAAACTAATAGCTACAATATCTATTGGCATATTTATATTCAAACTTTCAATCGCTTTTTCCAAATTTTTTATTGCTTTTTGAATTTGAATTTTATGTCTTTCATTTGTAATTACAATATCATTGTCCACATTTATTTGATTTAAATTAAATAAACTACTTATTTTTTCATATAAATCCTCAATTCCCTCTTTTTTCAAAGCAGAAATTTTAATTATATTATTAAACCTAGAAATTTCAGGTGTATTTTCACTAATTTTTTGTTCCAAATCCATTTTATTTAATATAATTATAGTTTTTTCAGGACTTACAATATTTAAAATCTCAATATCCTCTTTGGTTAAATCTTTACTTCCATCAATTATAACAATCGCTAAATCCGCCTCTTTAGCATATTTTATAGATTTTTCAATACCTATTTTCTCAACCTCATTTTCAGTTTCACGAATTCCTGCTGTATCAATTAATTTTAAAGGAATACCATTTATATTTACAAATTCCTCTATTGTATCACGCGTAGTTCCCTCATATTCTGTAACAATTGCTCTGTCTTCTTTCAAAATAGCATTTAAAAGAGAAGACTTACCCGCATTTGGTTTACCTATTATCGCTGTTTTTATTCCCTCTTTTATTAATTTTCCATTATCAAAAGACTTCTCCAATTTGCTTAATTTACTTAGAACCTCCTGCATTTTAGCCCTTAATTCATCCTCTAAAACTTCTGGTGTATCATATTCTGGGTAATCAATTGAAACTTCTATATTTGTCATAACATCCAAAATTTCATTCTTAATTTTTCTAATAGAAGTCGCCAAATACCCCTCAAGCTGCTTAATTCCCTCTTTTGCTTCTCTATCAGATTTAGCATTTATAATGTCAATTACGGACTCTGCCTGTGATAAATCAATTCTTCCATTTAAAAATGCTCTTTTAGTAAATTCCCCTGGCTCTGCAAGTTCCGCCCCATTTTTTAAACATATTTGCAAAATTTTTCTCATAACAATGTTTCCACCATGTGAATTTATTTCACACATATCTTCTGTTGTGTAGCTTTTTGGTGCTTTGAAATATGATACTAAAACTTCGTCAATTATTTTGCCATTTTCTACAATATTTCCATATTGCATTGTGTATCCCTGAATTTCTGATATGTCTTTTGGATGTTTTGCAATAAAGATTTTATTTAAAATTTCAAATGTTTTTTCTCCACTCATTCTTATTATTCCTATTCCTCCAATTCCGCGGAGCCGTAGAGATTGATGCTATTGTGCTCATTATTTTCTCCTTTCTTTTGTTCGTTTGGGACCGGTTCTTTTGTGAACATGTTCATTTGGGACCGGTTCTTTTATGAACAATTAAAAAGTCAAAATTCCATTAATCTTTTGCGATTAAAATCGGAACTTTGACTTCTGATTTTTTATTTAATTATTTTAAACTAATTACTACTCTTCTTCTTGGTTCTTCGCCAATACTTTCTGTCTTTACTGTTTTTGAATCTTGCAAAGCTGAATGAATTATTTTTCTTTCATATGCTTGCATTGGTTCTAATTTTACTGGTTTTCCAGTTCTTTCTACTGTTTTTGCAAGTTTTAAAGCTAGATTTTCTAGAGTTTTTTCACGTTTTTCTTTGTAGTTTCCAATATCTAATAAAACTCTTATTTTTTCATCTAAGTTCTTACCTGCAATTGATGATATTAGTGTTTGAAAAGCATATAATGTTTCTCCCCTATACCCTATTAGTATTGTGGCATCTTGACCATCTATTGCTACTTCTAAACCATATTCATCTTTTTTTATTTCGTATTTTGTATCATTTCCTAATTGTTTTAAGAATTCATCTAAAAATGTTTTCACATTTTGTTCGGCTTTTTCGATGTTTTCAGATGATACAGGATGTTTTTCTCTTTTTATATGTCTTTCATGAATTTGTTCTTGTTTTTCCTTATGTTCTTCAACATCTTCTTTTAATGTTAGTTCTACTTTTACAACTCTTGGTGCTAAAATGCTGAAAAAGCTTCTTTTTTGTTCATTTTCTAATACTTTTATATTTACCATGTTTTTTGAAACATTAAGTATTTTTAAACCTTTTTCTATCGCTTCATTTGTTGTATTTCCCTCTGAAATAATACTATTTTTAGGCATTATTTTTTGCCTCCTCTTTTTCATCTTTAAAAAATTTATTTAAGAATATTCTTTCGAAAATCATTAATATATTGTTTATAAGCCAATATAATGCTAGTCCTAGAGGTGCTATACATGCAATTGATATTGACATTAATGGCATAAACCATGACATGCTTTTATTTGCTTGTTCCATTGCATCATATTCTTCTTCTACCTTTGTTTCTTTTCCATCACCTATTAATTTTTCGTCTTTTTTCTTCTTTGTTGTATTTGTCGATAATTTGATAGAAATAAATGATGAAATTACATATAATGCTGGAATTATAAGAACTTTTAGGTCTCCTAAGTCTTCTGTTGGAACCTTACTTAAGTCTAATCCTAAGAATTCCATATTTATGTATGCTTGGTCTTTATAATCATTTATATTAAATGTTTCTTTTTCTTCTGTTTCAGTATTTTTACTATTTTCCTCATTGCTTGTTTGTTCTTGATTTTCATTATTTGGTTGTTCCTGAGTTTGATTATTTTCGCTATTTTGTTGCTCTTCTGATTGATTATTTTCATTTTCTAGTTTATTCATGTAATTTATTACTGCAATTTCTTTGTAATTGCCTGAACTACCTTGTTCCTGAACAACTGATTCTAATTTTTCAATTACTCCTGAATCAACTTTTTTCATGTATGTAAGTGGCGAACGAACTAAGTAAAATACTGCAAATAATAATATTATCTGTACTATTGCACTAAAACATCCTGAAAATGGGCTTAATTTTTCCCTTTTGTATAATGCCATAACTTCCTGATTCATTTTTTCAGGGTCATTTTTATACTTGAACTGAATTTGTTTCATTTCGTCATTTATTTTTTGACTTTTTTTCATTGTTTTTTGCTGATTTATCGAAATTGGTAGCATTAAAATTTTTACTAATACTGAAAATAATATAATTGCCCATCCGTAATTTCCTACAAATTCATACAAAAAGTTTAAAACATATCCAAACAAGTTTGCAAAAAAAGATATCATATAATCCCTCCACTTTAGTGAAATATGCTTATTTTAGTGGGTCATATCCACCTTTTGAAAATGGGTTACATCTTAAAATTCTGAATATTCCCAAACATATTCCCTTTAAGGCTCCATATTTTTCAATTGCTTGTTTTGTGTATTCTGAGCATGTTGGATAATATTTACACCTTATATTTTTACTTTCTAACCATAATGATATATTTTTTTGATACCAGTTGATTATTCTTATTAATATTTTTTTCATTTATTATTCCAATACTATGATTTCAGCTTTTTTTAATATTTTATACATATCTTTTTCTATTTTTTGAAATTCTATTTCTTTTGTATCAACACCCTTTTTTATTAAAAATACTAGGCTATATCCATTTTTGATTTTTTCTTCATAGTTTTTATAATTTTCTCTTAACAATCTTTTTATTCTATTTCGTTCATGTGCCTTTCCGTACTTTTGTACTTATTGCTAGTCCTAAAAAATTATTGTTTTTATTGTTTTTTATTATAAAAGCTTTTATATATTGCCCTGAATAGTATTTTCCTTTTGTTAATACATGCTTGAATTCATAGTTTTTCTTTAACATTTTTGTTGTTTTCATTATTTTCACATCCTTTGGCTAAATAAGCTTTTTGTTTGATTTTTTCAAACTTTTTCAGCTTATCTTAGCCCTAATGTGTGTTAAAATTAAGCACATAATCTTTTTCTTCCTTTAGCTCTTCTAGCTTTTAATACGTTTCTTCCAGCTCTTGTTGACATTCTTGCGAAAAATCCGTGTACTTTTTTGTTTTGTCTCTTTTTTGGTTGAAAAGTTCTTTTCATGTTTAAAACACCTCCACTTTAATAGTTTTTATATATTTAATATATATTTCTTTGTTTACATGCGCCTGTTTTCTTACTAAAAACGCAAGTGAAAATATTATATCCTAAAGTTCGTAAAAAGTCAATGAAATTTCGATTTTTTTTTAATTCCCTTAAGGAAATAGTGGTTTTAGAGTTTTTTTTGTATTATTTTTTCAAATTATGTTGCAATTTCAAAAAAAATGTTGTATAACACTTTTATCAAAATAATATTTCAAAAAAATGTAAATTATAGAAAAGTTATCCACAGGTTATCCACAAGTTGTCAACAGTTTGTGTGAATAATTTTTACAAAGCAATTTTAATTTTGTAAAAAAGTCGAATGCCTTTCGGCTACTCGGTTTTGAGGTATAAAATTCTGTTCGGAAACCACCTCAAATTTTACTGAAATATTACAAACTTATCAACACCTGTGGATAACTTTGTGGATAACTTTTCTTACAAAAAATAGATGTAATTCTACATAATTAGTTACATTTTTTATTAATATAAATTTTTTTAGAAAGGAGATGTTTTATGTTAGATTTAGACAAAAATGACTTAATGGAGCAAATTCGTAATCAACTAAGGCCTGAAATGACAGATTTATTTTTTAACACATATATTCAGCCATTAACAATAGAAAGTATAGACAATTCAAACATTGTTTTTCAGACTGATACAATATACAAAAAAGATATGTTGGAACATAGATATTCAAGTCTATTATTAAATGCTATTCATGATTTAACAAATAGAAATTTTACATTTTCAGTAAATTTACTGGAGCAAAATACACCAACTGATTCAAATAGCAACCAAATTATTTCATCACAATCAAATGACAAAGAAGAAATCGATTATTCTAATCAAACTCTAAATCCCAAATACACATTTGAAACATTTGTAGTAGGTAATAACAACAGATTTGCTCATGCTGCAGCATTGGCAGTTGGGGATAATCCTGCAAAAACATATAATCCACTATTTATCTATGGTGGAGTTGGACTTGGAAAAACCCATCTTATGCAAGCAGTAGGGAATAGGATTTTACAAAATAATCGTTCAATGAATATTGTTTATGTAACATCAGAAAAATTCACAAATCATTTGATAAATTCCATAAGAGAAGGAAAAAATGACCCATTTAGAAATAAATATCGTTCTGCAGATGCACTTTTGATAGATGATATTCAGTTTATTGCTAAAAAAGAAAGAGTACAAGAAGAATTTTTCCACACATTTAACACATTGTATGAAAATGGAAAACAAATAATCATCTCAAGTGATAAGCCACCAAGAGACTTACCTTTTTTGGAAGAACGTCTTAAATCAAGATTTGAATGGGGACTTTTAGCCGACATATCTTGTCCAGATTATGAAACAAGAGTTGCGATCCTTAGAAAAAAAGCCTTAGATGAAAGTATCATAATTGATGACGAAATTTTAGCTGATATTGCAACAAAAATAGACTCAAATATTCGTGAATTAGAGGGTGTATTTAACAAAATAGTAGCTCGTGCTTCACTTACTCATAGTCCAATTACAATAGAACTTGCAGAAAATGTAATTAATGAATTTATTTCAAAAAAGGAAAAAGTAATATCATCAGAATATATACAAGAAACTGTTGCAAAATATTTTAGTATTGATAAAAAAGAACTTGCAGGAGATAAAAGATCTAATGATATCGCTTTTCCAAGACAGATTGCAATGTACCTATGTAGAGAAGTTGCAAATATGAGTTTTCCACAGATTGGGGTTGATTTTGGGAAAAGAGACCATTCAACAGTAATGCATGCATACAAAAAAATATCAAAAGAAATTAAAGAAAAAACAAATACTAAATTAATTGTGGAAAGTGTGAAAAACATTATACTAAATGTTGAAGAATAAAAATTGTCGATTAAATATATATTTTGGTACAATTTTTTAAAATCTATGTTTGGAAAAATTTTCGTTCGATAGCAAAATTGCTTTTCTTACTTACGGAAAAGCTGGGTTAGTTATCCACATACCATCTGTGGATAACGTGTTGATAACATGTGGATAACCACTTTTCCACACATGACTGTGGAAACTGTGGATAAATACCCCTAGTTATCCACAGAATTATCCATAGGCTAATCACTACGGACATAAAGTTTCCACATAGTTTTCCACACTTTCCACAGCACCTACTACTACTACTACTATATATATTATATTAATATTATAAATAAATATGCCAAAAGAAAGGATGAACAGTTAATGAAATTCGTTTGTTATAAAGACAAAATTATAAAAGCATTAAATTCCGTAGTAAAAGGAGTTGCTTCTAAAACAACAATGCCTATATTAGAGGGTATACTTATTCAAACAAATGATAAAGAAATAAAACTTACAACTTATGATTTAGAATTAGGTATAGAATATACTATGCCATGTGATGTTATAGAACAAGGAAGTACAGTTGTTAATGCTACAATGTTTACAGAAATTATTAGAAAATTACCAGATACAGAGATAAATATAAGTGTTAATGAAAACAATTTATTAATAATAGAATGTGAGGGTTCACTTTATAAATTAGCAACAATGAATCCAGATGAATTTCCAGAATTACCTAAAATTGAAATCGAAAATTCAATAAGTTTAGAGCAAAGTGCCCTAAAAAATATGATTAGAAAAACAATATTTGCAGTAAGTACTGAAGAAAATAGACCAATATTTACAGGATGTTTATTTGAAATTAAGAACAACAAATTAAATGTTGTTGCAATTGATGGATTTAGATTAGCATTAAGAACAATTAATATACCAGTTCCGGTAAATGATTTTAAAGCAGTTATTCCTGCAAAAACCTTAAACGAAGTAAACAAAATTTTAACAGATTCTTTTGAACCTATCAAAATAGGGGTTTCAAAAAATCAAGCAGTTTTCGAAATGGAAAATTGTAAAATTGTAACTAGAATTTTAGATGGAGAATTTTTAAATTATTCAACAGTAATTCCAAATTCTTGGCAAACAAGAATTAGAGTTGAAAAAAATGCTTTACAAGATAGTTTTGAAAGAATTAGTTTAATTTCTTCATCAACAATTGAAAAAGAGAAAAAATATCCAGTAAAAGTTTCTGTTGATATTGGAAAATTAACAATTTTATGTACAAACCAAACTGGAGATGCTAAAGAAGAAGTATTTATTTCAACTGAGGGAAAGAATTTGGAAGTTGGATTTAACCCTAAATATTTCTTAGATAGTTTAAAAGCTATTGATGAAGAAGAAATTTTTGTTGAATTTGGAACAAATGTATCTCCATGTTTAATAAAATCTGTTGAAAATAATGATTATGTTTATATGATTTTACCAATTAGATTAAAAGGTGAATAAAATATAGAAAAAATAGCTCAAAGAAGTTGAATTTTGGGCTATTTTTTGTGTTTAGAAAAAGAGTTATCCACAATATATTGACAAATTGTGGATAAATTGTGGACATTCTCTGAAAGTGTTCAAAAAACGGCTCGCGAGAATCCAAAATAAGCGATTTTTATATTTTTTACAAATAAATTATATTAAAAAAAATAATTTTCTAAATTTTAAAATAAATTGATAATAATAGATAAAAAAAGAAAAATAAAGTAATAAAAAGAAAATTATTTATTTTTGACCTAATATTGTATTTTAATATAACATTATATCGTAATATAATCTATAAAATATAAAAATACTTTTGTAATTTTAACAATGTGAGGAAAATATGTGGATAGAAGACTTAAAAATAAGTAATTTTAGGAATTATACAAATCAAGAAATAAAATTAAATAAAAATTTGAATATTTTTTATGGGGAAAATGCTCAAGGAAAAACAAATATTATAGAATCAATATTTTTAGCAAGTATCGGAAAATCTTTTAGAAGCAAAAAAGATAGTGAACTAATTAAATTTGGGGAAAATTTTGCAAGGATAGAAATTGATTTTCATAAATCAGATAGGGATGGAAATATTGAAATTGGGATTTCAAATAAAAAAAATATAAATATTAATAAAATAAAAATAAAAAAATTAAGCGATTTATTGGGAAATATAAATACTGTAATTTTTACACCTGATGATATAAATATTTTAAAAGGTGGACCTCAAAATAGAAGAAAATTTTTAGATATTATGATAAGCCAGTTAAGGCCTAATTATATGCATGTTTATAACTTATATAGAAAAGCATTAGACGAAAGAAATAATTATTTAAAAAAAATAAAATTAGAAAATGTAGATGAAAATTTATTAGAATTATGGGATGAACAATTAATTAATTATGGGAATATTATTTCAAATTATCGAAATGAATTTATTGAAAAAATAAAAGAAAAAATAAATATTATTCATAACAATATTACAGGAAATAAGGAAAATATTAAAATTGAATATATTAGTGATTGTTTAAATAAAAATAAATTTAAAGAATTTTTGAAAGAAAGAAGAAAATTAGATATCATTAGAGGCTGTACTACAAGAGGAATTCACAGAGATGATTTTCAAATTTTTATTGATGATAAATTAGTAAATATTTATGGTTCACAAGGTCAACATAGAACTGCAATTTTATCTTTAAAAATTTCGGAATTACAAGTTATAGCTGATGAAATTGGGGAAAATCCAATTTTATTATTAGATGATTTTATGTCAGAACTTGATGAAAAAAGAAGAAATAATTTTATGGAAAATATTAAGGATACACAAGTTATAATAACATGTACAGATAAATTATTGTTAAATAATGTTGATGCAAAAATTTTTAGAGTAGATAAAGGAGAAGTTTTTTTAGAAAAATAAAAAAATCATTTGACAAATTTCAAAATTACAATTATTATATAAGATATAAATTACGAAGAAGGGAAGGACAACATTAATGGAAAAATACGAACACGAATATGGTGCAGAACAGATACAAGTTCTTGAAGGGCTTGAACCCGTAAGAAAAAGACCGGGTATGTATATAGGAAGTACATCAGTTAGAGGTCTTCATCATTTAGTATATGAAATTGTGGACAACTGTGTTGATGAAGCATTGGCTGGATATTGTACAGAAATAGATGTAGTAATTGAAAAAGGAAATATAATATGTGTAACAGATAATGGTAGAGGAATTCCAGTAGAAACCCATCCTAAAACAGGACTTTCTACATTAGAAACTGTTTATACAGTTCTTCATGCAGGTGGAAAATTTGGTGGAGACAGTGGATATAAAGTCGCTGGAGGACTTCATGGAGTTGGAGCATCTGTTGTAAATGCTTTATCAGAATGGACAGAAGTAACTGTTAAAAGAGATGGCGGAATTTATACAATGAAATTCGAAAGAGGAAAAACTGTTGAACCAATCAAAAAAATTGGAGAAACAACAGAAACTGGAACAAAAGTAAGATTTTTAGCTGATAATACAATTTTTGAAACAACAGATTATAATTTTACAACATTAGAAACAAGATTTAGAGAGGTTGCATTTTTAACAAAAGGTTTAAAAATCAACATCGAAGACCAAAGAGGAGAAGAGCCAAAACGTTCAGAATTCTGTTTTGAAGGTGGACTTATTTCTTTTGTTGAATACTTAAATAAAAATAAAGAAAAAATAAATGCAAAACCAATATATATTGAAAAAGATGGAGATGTTCCAGTAGAAATTGCAATTCAATATACAACAAGTTATTCTGAAAATATTTATACATTTGCAAATAATATAAATACAGTTGAGGGTGGAACTCACTTAGAGGGATTTAAACGTTCTTTAACAAAGGTATTTAATGATTATGCAAGAAGTCATAATATTTTAAAAGAAAAAGAATCTAATTTACAAGGAGAAGATATAAGAGAGGGAATTACTGCTGTAATTTCTGTTAAAGTAAAAGAAGCACAATTTGAGGGACAAACTAAGACAAAGCTTGGAAACAGTGAAGTTACAGGTGTTGTAATGAGCATGGTAAATGAAGCTTTATCAAACTTTTTAGAAGAAAATCCATCTGTTGCAAAAGCTATACTTGAAAAATGTATGAGTGCTTCAAGAGCTAGGGAAGCAGCTAGAAAAGCTAGGGAACTAGTAAGAAGAAAGTCAGCGCTAGAAACAACAACATTACCGGGAAAACTTGCAGATTGCAGTAGCAAAGTTTCTGAAGAATGTGAAGTTTATATAGTCGAGGGAGATTCAGCAGGTGGTAGTGCAAAACAAGGTAGAGATAGAAGATACCAAGCAATTTTACCTTTATGGGGAAAAATGCTTAATGTTGAAAAAGCAAGAGCTGACAAAATTTATGGAAATGATAAATTAAACCCTGTTATCATTGCAATTGGTGCAGGTATCGGTCCAGAGTTTGATGTTACAAAAATCAGATATGGAAAAATTATAATAATGGCTGATGCAGATGTTGATGGTGCACATATTAGAACATTATTATTAACATTTTTCTTTAGATATATGAGACCTTTAATTGATAATGGTAATGTTTATTTGGCTCAACCACCTTTATATAAATTGTCTAAAAAGGGTATGGAAGATGTTTACTGTTATACTGATGAGGATTTGGAAAAGGCTTATAAAACCTTGGAAGAAAAAGGAATTTCTAGAGACCAACTTGGACTTCAAAGATACAAAGGTCTTGGAGAGATGAACCCTGAACAGTTGTGGGAAACTACAATGAATCCTGAAACAAGAACTTTGATTAAGGTTACTATGGATGATGCAATTAAAGCTGATGAAACTTTTTCTATTCTTATGGGAGATGAAGTTGCTCCTAGAAAACAGTTTATTGAGGAGAATGCAAGTAAGGTTACTAATTTGGATGTTTAATAAATGGGTAAAAAGCATATCGCGTAAGTGCGATATGCTTAATTTACCCTCAAGTAAAGCTAATAACAATTTTCTGCTAAAACTATCAAACCTAATTTTCTAACCTAATATATATTGCTATATAAATAAGCTATGAACCAAATTTGATAATCAGTTGCTCGACTAAGAATACACTTTTAATAACTTTGTTCGTCCCGGTGGGACTAGTGAAAACCATTAAGAAATATAAAAATAATCTTATCTCGAATATATTACCTATATTGTAACCATAGATTTATAGCTTGCCTACAAATAATATATTTTTATCGCCGACATATAGTAATCTAAATTTTTAAACTAGTATATATCTTTGCCCGAAAGTTATTAAACTAATATATATTTAATCTAATAACCCTCTTGGAACAACTGTTATTAACCTTACTGATTATATTGTGTGCAGATTTGTTTTTTTTATTCAAAAATTTTAAAAATTTTTTTAAATTCTTGTTTTGTCGAACTTTGTCGAACGATTTTTCTTGACTTTTGGGGATTTTGTAATATAATGTTGAAAGAAGGAGGGAAGATGAAAGAAAAAATTGAAACAACACAAGATTGGATTTCTATAGATAAGATTTTTGATAATGGAATTATAAAATTAAAAAATAACAAATTTGTTAAAATTATGAAAGTAAGTCCAATTAATTTTAGTTTAAAGTCTAACTTAGAAAAAGATGCAATTTTAAATTCGTATAAAATTTTTTTGAAAACATGTAATTTTGATATTCAGATTTTGATTCAGAGTAGTAAGGAAAATTTAGATAAAAATATTCAGATTATAAAAAATAATTTGGAAATTGAAAACAAAAAATATTTAAATGAAATTGCAGATGATTATTTTGAATTTATTCAAAAATTTAATTCTATTAAAAATTCATCAAGTAAAAATTTTTATATAATTATTTCAGAAGATGAAAAAGGTCAAAATGAAAATAATATTTTTCAAAATTTAAATGAAAAATATTTTAAAGTAAAAGAATGTTTATTTAGATGTGGAAATATTGTTCAAGAAATTAGTTCTAAAAATGAAGTAAAAGAATTATTTAATGTATTTTTTAATTCGAGAATTTTTTTAAATTAGTGAGGTGGAAATTATAAAAAATTTATTTAGTAAAGAAGTTGAAAAAAATGATGTTAACTTTATAGATGGAAGTGTAAATATTAAAGATGAAATTGCCCCAAGTTATATTAATATGAAAAATCCAAAATATTTAGAAATTGATAATTTATTTTTTGGTGGATTAATTGTTGTAAATTATTATAGAGAGCAAAATGATATTTTGTTAAAAACTCTTTTAGATACAAATATTAATATGAATATTTCTATTTTTTATGAGAAGCAGGACCAATACAAAACTATAAAGGATTTAACATATCATATTGGAAATGTTGGGGTCGATATTAATGATAAAAATAAAAACAGGGAAGATATTGATATTGCAATTTATACTTATAATGATGCAAAATATATACGAAAAGAGATGCAGGTAAATAACGAGGATTTGTATTTTTTATATATCTATGTGAATGTGTTTGCAGATAATCTTAAAGATTTGAATTTTTATTTGAATAATATTGAAGGTTTAATGCAAAGTAAAGGAATGCAGACTAGAAGAGCAAACTTTAGGGAAGAGCAGGTTTTTAGGAGTTGTTTGCCAATGGCGGAAAATGATGTTGATATTAAAAATTCGGCAAGAAGAAATGTTTTAACTAGTGGTTTGATTTCAACATATCCTTTTATTACATCAAGTATTTTTGATGAAGAGGGAATTTTTATTGGCAAAAATATTTATAATAATTCTTTGATTTTTGTAGATAGATATAATACAGAAAAATATAGAAATGCAAATATGTGTATTTTTGGAACATCAGGTGCTGGAAAATCTTTTTATACAAAATTATTAATTTTAAGATATAGATTAATGGGAATTGAACAATATGTAATTGACCCAGAAAGAGAATATGTGAATTTAGCGAAAGAATTAAATGGAACTGAGATAAAAATAGGACCATCTTCAACTACTTTTGTAAATGTTTTTGACATAAGGGAAGAATCTTTAGAAGATGGAGAGAAAGGATATTTAGCAACTAAAATTGCAAAGTTAATTGGATTTTTTAATTTAATTTTTGGGGAGTTAGATGAAGAGGAAAAAGCAATTTTAGAGGATAAAATAATTGAATTATATAATTCAAAAAATATTAATTTTGATGATGAAAGTTTATTTATTGAAAATAAAAATAATATTATTTCTAAAAAATTTAAGTCAAGTTTTGATATGCCTATTTTAGAGGAATTTTATGATATTTTAAAAAATGATGAAAAAACAAAAAAATTTAGTATTAAATTAATTCCATTTATAAAAGGGTCTTTAAATTTTTTTAATAATTATACAAATATAGAATTAAATAATAAATTAATTATTGCAGATGTATATGAATTAGGTGAGGAAAATTTAAAATATGGAATGTATTTATTTACAGAATTATTTTGGGACAAAATTAAAATAAATAGAAAAAATAAAAAGGCAATTTATTTAGATGAAATTTGGAGATTAATTGGAGTTACTTCAAATAAAGAAGTGGCATCTTTTATTTATAAAATTTTTAAGACAATAAGAAAATATGGTGGAAGTGGAGTTGCAATTACACAAGATATTTCTGACCTATTTAGTTTGGAAAATGGAATTTATGGGAAAAGTATTTTAAGTAATTCTAGTATAAAATCTTTTTTCTTACTAGAGGAGGATAATATAAAAATTTTAGCCGAAAATGTTAATTTGTCGGAAAAAGAGAAAATAGAAATTAAGTCTTTAAAAAGAGGAGAAAGCTTGATGTTTATTGGGGATAGTCACATTCTAGCTAAAATTGAATGTTCAGAAAAGGAAAAGAAAATTATAGAATAGTTATAAACATATTGTTAAAAAAATGTGGATAACTATTAATAGAAAGTGGTGAAAAAAATAAAAGTATTAACAGCAATTGGAAATGAAAATTTAAATAATATTTTAAAAGAACAAGATGAATTTGAAATTTTGGAAAATGATATTTTTTATAAAGAAGGTATTTTGGAATTTTTAGAAAAAAATAATGATGTTGATATTTTAATTTTATACGAAAATTTAGCAGGTGAAATAAATATAATTAATTTAATAAATAAAATTAAAATAATAAATAATGAAATTAATATTTTTTTTATTTTAGAAAATAAAAATGATGAATTAGAAAAAATATTAAAAAAAGAAAATATTAAAAATATATTTTATATTAATGAAATAAATGTAAATGATTTTATTGATAAAATAAAAAATGCAAAAATAAATAATAATGAAAAATTAATTGAAGAAATTAATTTGTTAAAAAATATTATAAATAAAAAAAATGAAGAATTGATTAAATATAAAAACAGTAATTTTGAAAATAAAAAATTAATTATTTTAATAGGTGAGAAAAACGTTGGAAAAACAACGATTTTAAATAATTTGAAAAATATTTATTGGAGAGAAGATATTTATGAATTTAAAGAAATGAATATGAATGATTATTTAGAAATAAAAAATGAAACATATAAAATTATTTTTGTATTGGAAAGAAAGATTGATAAAATAAAATTTAGTAAAAAAATAATAAATGAATTAATTTTAAAAAATAAAATTAGTCCGGAAAAAATAAATATTATTTTTAATAAAATAAATAATTATTCGATTAATAAAAATATATCTAAAAGTATTTTAAAAAATATAAATATAATTGGAAATATTAAATTAAATAAATATCCTGATTATTTAATTAATGAAAAAAATAATTATAAAAAAGAAAATAAGGAATTAATTAAATATTTTTTTAAAATAATAAAAAAAATAAATGCCTAAAATCAAAAATAAGAGATTTTTATTTTTTAATAATATAATTTAATTATTAAAAATAAATAAAAAAATAAAAGAAAGGAATTTTATAAAATGGAATTAGTACAAGATATGCAATTAAATTTAGTAAATGAAAAAAGTCAAAATGAATTTTTAAATTCAACATTATGGAAAACAATAAATAACGGAATTGATATTGGTCTAAGATATTTATTGCCAGATTTAATAGAGGACGAAATAATAGATCTAAAAGATAATTTAATAAATTTTGGTTTGAAAGATGGTATAAAAAAATCAATAGATTCTGTAATTGAGACGGGAAAAGAAGCAATTGGAATAGTTACAGGAAATTTTGAAAATGTTACTCAAATTCAAAAAGTTGTGAAAAATGGTGGAATAATTGATAAGGTTTCTGATGTCCTAGATGTTGTTATTGAAAAAGGCGAGGAAAAGGGAAAAATAAGTAATACAATTGGAAAGGCTTTGAAGAAAGGAAAAACTTCAATTTTGTCTAGTGTGGAAAGGAATATTGAATCTACTTTAAATAATCAGATTAATAGTGCAAAAAATGTGGAAAAATATATAGATAATTGGAAAGAATTTTATAGTAAACAAGATTTTGATGGGATGCAAAAAGAATATTATAAAATGGAACGAGAGTTAAAGGAATTGGTGCCTATTGAAAATACTTTGAAAAATGCAAGATATATAGAAAATATTCATAATTTAATAAAGAATAATGGTAAGAATTTTGAATTAAATGAGGAAGAATTGGAGTTGGCGAAAAAGCTTGCTATTTAAAAAATCTTACAATTTATCCTTGCAAAAAATCAATCTTTTTAGTATAATACAGAGTATAAAAACGATTGAAAAGAGGTAGAAACATGGCAGAAAGACAAGATGGAAAAATAATCGAAAGAGACATCGATGAAGAAATGAAAATGGCATACATAAGTTATGCAATGAGTGTTATAGTACAACGTGCGCTTCCAGATGTTAGAGATGGTTTAAAACCAGTTCATAGAAGAATTTTATACACAATGCATGAAGATGGATTGACACCAGACAAGCCATACAGAAAATCTGCAACAACAGTTGGAGACGTTTTAGGTAGGTATCATCCACATGGAGATGCATCTGTTTATGATGCATTAGTAAGACTTGCACAAGATTTCTCAATGAGATATATGTTAGTTGATGGACACGGAAACTTTGGTTCAATAGATGGTGACCCACCTGCTGCATACCGTTACACAGAAGCAAGAATGTCAAAAATAGCAGAGCTAATGCTTACTGATATTGAAAAAAATACAGTAGACTTTATGCCAAACTTTGATGATAGACTTCAAGAACCAACAGTATTGCCAGCACAAATTCCAGCATTACTAATAAATGGTTCATCAGGTATAGCCGTAGGAATGGCAACAAATATACCACCACATAACCTAACAGAAGTTATAAATGGTCTTATAGAAATAATAGATAAAGACGAAGTAACTGATGAAGACTTAATGAAAATTATAAAAGGTCCAGATTTTCCAACAGAAGGATTAATACTTGGAACAGAGGGAATAAGAGATGCTTATAAAACAGGAAGAGGAAAAATTATTTTAAGAGCTGAAACTGAAATTGAAGAAATGGCGGGAAATAAGCAAAGAATAATCGTGCGTTCACTTCCATACCAAGTAAATAAAGCCAAATTAATAGAAAATATGGCTCATTTAGTTAGGGAAAAAAGGATTGAGGGAATTTCTGAAATAAGAGATGAATCAGATAGACAAGAAAGAGTTAGAGTTGTAATTGAACTTAAAAAAGATGCAAATGCACAAGTTGTATTAAATCAATTATTTAAAAATACACAAATGCAAACAAGTTTTGGTGTAATAATGCTTGCATTGGTAAATAATGAACCAAAAATATTAACATTAAGACAATGTTTAGATTATTATTTGGAACATAGAAAAAATGTAACACTAAGAAGAACAAAGTTTGAATTAGATAAAGCCTTAGCTAGAGCTCATATATTAGAAGGTTTAAGAATTGCAATAGATAATATAGATGAAGTAATTGCAATAATTAGAAGTTCTTATGATGATGCAAAAGAAAGATTAATGGAAAGATTCAAATTAACAGATATTCAAGCACAAGCAATACTTGATATGAGACTAAGAACACTATCTGGATTGCAACGTGAAAAAATAGAAGACGAATATAATGAATTAATGAAATTAATCGCACATTTAAGAGATATTTTAAATAGTGAGCATTTAGTATTTGAAGTTATCAAAGAGGAACTTATAAAAGTAAGAGACAAATTTGGTGATGAAAGAAAGACAAAAATCAAACCAGCAGAGGGAGATTTTGAAATCGAGGATTTAATAAAAGAAGAGCAAACTGTTATTGCCCTAACACATTTTGGATATATTAAGAGAATGCCAATAGATACATATAGAAGCCAAAAAAGAGGTGGAAAGGGAATTACAGGAATTGCAACTCGTGAGGGAGATTTTGTAAAACAAATCTTTACATCATCAACACATGACTTAATATTGTTCTTTACAAATAAAGGTAAATTATATAAACTAAAAGGATACGAAATTCCAGAAGCAGGAAGAACTGCAAAAGGAACAGCAATTGTTAACTTACTAAGTTTGGATGCTGGAGAAAAAATATCTGCAGTTATACCAATTCAAAACTTCGCCGAAGGTAAATACCTATTAATGGGAACAAAAAACGGTTTAATTAAGAAAACAGCTTTAACAGAATATGATTCTGGAAAGAAAACAGGATTACTTGCTATAACTTTAAAAGATAATGATGAACTAATTTCTGTTAAATTAACAGATGGACAAGATAATGTAGTTCTAGTAACTCGTAAAGGTTTATGCATTACATTTGAAGAGAAAGAAGTTAGACCAATAGGAAGAATTGCCCAAGGTGTTATCGGAATAAGACTTTCTGATGATGATGAAGTAATTGGAATGGAATCAATAATTAGTGGAAGCAAAGCAACTTTACTTGCTATAACAGAAAATGGTTTCGGAAAACGTACGGAATTAGATGAATACAGAGTTCAATTAAGAGGAGGAAGAGGTGTAATTACATATAAGGTTACTCCAAAAACAGGTGAACTTGTTGGTGTTAAAATTGCAGACGAAACTCAAGATGTTATGCTTATTACTGATACTGGTACTATTATTAGAATGAGTGTTAAAGAAATAAGTGTTTTAGGTAGGTCAACTCAAGGTGTTACTCTTATGAGAACTAATGATGGTGGAAAAGTTGTTAGTATTGAGATTGTTGATAAAGATGAAGAAGAAAATGCATAAAAATGGTGGTAGTTTTTGGGCTACCACTTATTTTTTTGCAATTTTTTTCAAAAAAATTAAAAATTTTTATAAAAATGCCATATTCCGACATTTTTCTCGTTTGGAATATGGTATAATATGAAGTATATAAGATATTTTTTCAAGGATAGTTACGAATATGTTTTAGTGGGTTTAGTTCTTTATATTGGTAACTATCTTTCTTTTTTTATAATTAATGTATTGGTATTTTAACATATGTATAAAAAAATTGCAATAGTTTTTTTATGTGTTACTGTAATTCGTAATAAATTTCTATCCGGTTTCGAAATAGATATAATTAAATTCAGAATATTAATGGCTTCCTACATAATTCAAGAGCTTCTAAGTCTAATTTTTGGCACCCTTTCACTTAGTCCTCACTAGCGCTCGACGTGAACATTTTCCGAAAATTAAACTAAGAAGCTCTAGACTTATTTCGGTCACACATTAATATTCTGAATTTAATTATATCTATTTCGAAACCTACTCTGCTTTTTTTATTTTATTATGAATCACAGAATTAACTATTTTAGGTATTGATATTTGTGACTAATTTTGATATAATATGCATAGAATATGTATAGGAGGTTGAAATTATGCCAATTATAAGACCAAGTTCAGATTTAAGAAATAATTATAATGAAATATCAACGATATGCCATCAAACAAAAAAGCCGGTGTATATAACAAAAAATGGTACCGGTGATTTGGCAGTGATGAGTATAGAGTTATATGAATTTTTAATTGATAGATATGAATTATATAAGGAATTAGAAAAAGGTATGAAATCCATAAGAAATGGAGAAGTATTTTCAGAAGATGAGGTTTTTGAAGAAATTGATAAATTATAGAAAGAAGGTTGTAAATGGAGCAAAAATATAAAGTAGAATACTCAAAAGAGGCAAAACAAGATTTATCTGAAATATACAGTTATATAAAATATAATTTACAAGAACCTAATATTGCAAAAAATCTAATTTCAGAAATTAGAGAATCATTAAATAAGCTGAAAAATAATCCCCAAATCTATCCAATAATTGAAGATGGATTTATGAAAAGAATAGAAATAAGAATAATTATCGTAAAAAATTATATAATTTTTTACAGAGTTGATTCAAAAAATTTATCAATACAAATAGTAAGAACAATGTATGCTAGAAGAAATTGGATAGAATTATTATAAAAAATAGAAGGACGTTGATAATAATGATGCATGAATTTGTGACATATTCAGATGGAACACTTGTTGTTTCTTCAGATATAAGAAGAAAAGAAAATGGAGAAGAATATCTTATTGTTTGTTTTGAAAGACCAACAGAGAATGGATTTGATACAATAATATTTGAGCTACCTTCATATAATATAGTTAAAAAAGATGGGAATTACAGTGAAAAAGAAATAGAAATATTTAGAAGTGTTGTGGAAAGAGGAGCAAGTTATTTTTTTGAAACTGCTCAAAAAGAGGAAAGCATTTTCAGAAGAAATTGATAAATTATAAAATAAAAAAGTCTGTTAATCATTGAAAATAAATGGTTAACAGACTTTTTTATAATTTAGTCCTGAAAAGTGTACAAAAAATGTTGCAAAAAAATATATTTTATATTATGATAAGCATGTAAGACGAAAAATGTTTTATAATAGGGGGGTGAATAACATTGAAAAAATCAAGTATAGGAATTGTGGTAGTGATAGCTATTATTGTAATATTAGGCTTAATCGTAATATCAAATTACAATAGTATAGTTTCAAAATCAGAGGAGGTTGACAATAAATTTGCAACAATAGATACATATTTACAGAGAAGAGCAGATTTGATACCAAATTTAGTGAATACAGTAAAAGGATACACTGAGCAAGAACAAGAAATTGTAAAATCAATTACAGATGCTAGAACAAAAATGGTGGGAGCAACAAGTGTATCTGAAAAGGCAGAAGCTAATGACGAATTAACATCAGCATTAAATAATCTTATGGTAATAGTTGAAAATTATCCTGATTTAAAATCATCACAAAACTTCATTCAATTATCTGATGAATTAGCAGGCACGGAAAATCGTATAGCAACTGCGAGAAGAGATTATAATGAAGCAGTGAAAAACTATAATTTGAAAATAAAAAAATTTCCAACAGGAATTATAGCAAATATGTTTGGATTTGAAGCAAAAGAATATTTCCAAGCCGCAGAAGGAAGTCAGGAGGTTCCAAATGTTCAATTCTAAAAAAATTAAAAATATTATTTTGCTAATGTTATTGTTTTTAATATTATTGCCAGTAAAATCATTAGCAATTGTTTCTCCAACCGCAGACTTTTTTGTTAATGACTATGCAGGTGTTTTAACGGAAGAAACAAAAAACTATATAATGCAAACTAATACTGAATTACAACAAAAGACAGGTGCTCAGATAGTGGTAGTAACGGTGACAAGCTTAGAAAATGAAAGTATAGAAGAATATGCAACAGATTTATTTAGAAAATTTGGAATAGGAGATGCAGAAAAAAATAATGGAGTTTTATTGTTGTGTTCTACTGGCGACAGATTGTTTAGAATAGAGGTTGGATATGGATTAGAAGGAACACTTACAGATGGAAAAACAGGAAGAATACAAGATGAATATATAATTCCATATTTAAAAAACAATAATTACGATCAAGGTATAAAAAATGGTTTTAGTGCTGTATTGGAAGAAGTAAGTAATGAATATGGAATTGTACTAAATAATCAAAAAGCTCCTGAAAAAATAGTTTCAGATTCATCGGACCCTACGATTTTTGAATGGATAGTTTTAATACTTTCATTTTTTATACCATCAATAGCATTACTTTTAATAAAAGAAAGAAAAAATCAAATTTTGTTCAGCATTATATTTACAGGTATATATGTATTAATTAATTATATTACAAAATCTTCAGTCATGATAATTGGATATATGGGATTTCCAATTATGCTAATTGCATGTATTTGTTCATTTGAAAATTCTGGACATGGTGGAAATCATTGGCATGGAGGATCTTCTGGAGGAGGATTCTCAAGTGGAGGTTTTTCAGGTGGAGGAGGTTCTTCTGGCGGAGGCGGAAGTACAAGAAGCTTCTAGTAGCATTAATAGATTGATAAAATACTTGTATAAAACTAATGAGAAAAGAGGTGGAATTGATGACAGAAGAAGAATATGAGAAAAAAGTAAAAGGCACAAAAATTTTTTGTATAATAATAGGAATACTATTTTTAATAGGTCTTTTTAATAGTATCTCACAAGGAGATATTATTTCTGGTGTTATGGCTTTAGGATTTATTATATTATTATATTTATTTTATTCATTTACAAAAAAGAAGAAAATTGCTGGACCTATAATAGGAATTATTTTAGGAACTATATATATATTGCAATTAAATGTTCTTACAATAGTTATAGGTGTGTTTATTCTTATTGATTGTTTTGCAATGTTAAAATATATTAGAGAAATTAATAAATAAAGTGAAAATATTTGTGAAAAAAGTGTAATTTTTATGCTAGCAATAGTAGTTATGGTTGTGTCAGAATTAAATTATATAAAAGTCTGTAAATCTTTGAAAATAAATGATTTACAGACTTTTATTATTTGAAAAAAATAAAAAAAGTGCCTTTTTCAAATTAAAGTCTCTCAATTGCTACATACCTTTTTTAATTGCCACATTTTACATTAAAATGTGGCAATTAAAATTATTATATACAAACAAAATTAATATATTCCTAATTTATCATAGATAATAATTTAATATAAAAAAGAATAAAACCAATATCCATAAATAATTTTAAGATATTAGTTTTATTCCTTGTATATATTGGTGACCCATCTCGGGATCGAACCGAGGACCGCCAGATTAAGAGTCTGTTGCTCTACCAACTGAGCTAATGAGCCATAAGTGATATGTAATTTTTATAAAAACCACATAAGCACTTTATTAGTATAAGCCCTAAAACCGATTTTGTCAATAGCTTTTTACTACAATTTTATCCAAAGATTTATAAATATCCTGATATGCAAAAGTTTTAGAAACAATACTTCCATTCAATTTCACAACTTTATAAACATTAACAGTCATAGCATTTGAGCCACTTTGTTTTATTTTTTCTTCTCCTTGAGGTAAAGAAGAATCATACTCATATTTAGTTGCAGGTTCAGTAGAAGAAACAGTTTCTACATCAAAGCTAACATCATATTCATTATCTTCTTTTATTCCATAAATGGCACAAGAAACAACACCACTACTAACTTTTGTTTCAATTTTTATTGGAAAAGAGCGGTTATTTTTAAACTTAAAATCTTTAGAGCCGTAAACAACAGTTGCATCTCTACCTTCTTTAACATAAGAGGTCAAAAATTGATGATTATATCTTTCTGTAATATCCAAATTTGCAAAAAATACGGAATTATATAGTGTAGAAGAAAGTTGACAAATTCCACCACCTATGCCGTCTACAACCTGACCATTAGAATATATTTTGGCTTCTTTATATCCTGCTTCAATAGTTCTAGCACCAACTACAGAATTGTATGAAAACTCTTCACCGGGGCTAATTATTTTACCATTTATTTTTTCTGCAGCTAATTCTAGGTTTTTTGCTCTGTCTTTATTTGATGTGTCATAGTAAGTAGTAAAAGCAGATAATTTATCTCTGAAAATGTTTATATTAAGGTCGTTAATTGTTTTCTTTGGATAGGTGTATTCAAGTTCAATTATATATTCATCTTTGTTTTCTTCAAGTAAAGATTTGGCATTATCTAAGTTAAATGAAACACCAATTACTTCTGGATAAACTTTAAATGGATTTTCCTCATAGTAGGCATCTTTGGCATCCTTGTGAACTTCGGAATAAAGCTTGTCGATATTTATATGGTCTGGTTCGATTGTTTGGGTTGAAATTTGGATGCAATTATCATAAGAAGAAAAATCATATAAAATATTATATAATTTGTTTTTAAAATCTTCTTTATTTATTATGTCTCCAGTTTTTCCATTAGTGATAATTAAGTTATTATTTTCTATATAATAACTGCTTTGAATAACTTTGTTTTCCAAATTTGATGATAATTTATTACATAGTAAATTTAATTTTTCATCATTAATTTCTATATTTAAATTTATGTTTTGTTTATTAAACAACAATCCTAATATTTCGAAATTATTTTTAAAAATATTACCTGAGCGACCAATATTAAAAGCCTTATTTATGCAATCATTTAAATTATAATTTACTTCTAAATAGTCATAAGTTTCTGTAATTTCTTCATCAGAAGTGTTTTTAATATTTAAATTTTTTTCTTTTTTATTATTTATAATATCAGAAAGTTTCGAAGTCGCATCTTCTTTAGAAAGCCCTGAAATATCTATATTATTTATTGAAATTCCATTTAAAATATTATTGTTATTTATGTTTATAAGTGAGAAAAATACAGAAAAAATAAGTAATATAAATAAAATTATAAGAAAAACAATTACCAACATTTTTTTTCTTTTTTTGTCCATCGTATACCTCTATTTCATTTACATTTTTCAACAAAATACTAACATAAAAAAATTTTTTTGTAAAGACGAAAAAAAGCCAGAATTGGTAAAATTTGAAAAAAATTTGAAAAAATACTTGATAAATGTAAAAAAGTATAATATAATTGGTGCTAGCAAAAGACAAAAAAAGGGAGAAGATGTGAAATGGAATTAACTAAAAATATATTTTTTAATACAGATAAGTTAATTGAAAATAGTAAGGTAAAAATCTCATATACAGGAAAATTCTACCAAGAAAACTGTGAAAAAGTAACAATTCACTATGGTTTTGGTAAGCAATGGAACAATGTAAATGATATAGAAATGGAAAAAACAGAACTAGGTTTTCAAACAGAAATCAATTTATTAGAGGGAGAAAGCTTTGGTTTATGTTTTAAAAACGAAAACAATGAATGGGATAATAACAATGGACAAGATTATATATTCCCATTAGAAAAAGTGTCTCAAGAACTAATAGTATTAGATGATGAACCAAAATCAATAGGTTCTGCAAGAAGCCTAAGAAAATCATACATTTGGGGTAAAAAAATAAAATTAGCAGTATATAAAATAGTAACATATTTACCAAAAATAATATCAGGAAATTATAGAAAAAAATCAAATAGCGAAAATTAAAAACATTATCCACAAATTAGTAACAATTTGTGGATAATGATTTTTAATTTATAACTAAACCTCCATTTATGGAAATAATTTGACCTGTTGTAAACTGGTCTTCTATAAGCCATTTTATGCATTTAGATATATCGCTTGGCTGCCCAATTTTTTCAAGTGGGGTTTCACTTATTATGCCTTGGACATCTTCTTTTGAATAACATTTGTTCATATCTGTATCTATAAAACCTGGGGCAATTGAGTTTACTCTTATTCCCGATGGGCCAAGTTCTTTGGCTAGGGATTTAGTCATTGCATCTATTCCTGCTTTTGTAATTGAATATAAACTTTCACATGATGCACCAACTTGTCCCCACATTGAAGAGATGTTTATTATGCATCCTGATTTGTTGTGTATCATGTTTGGAAGGCATTTTTGGGTTAGTTTGAATGCTGAATATAGGTTGGTGTTTATCATTTTGTTCCAGTCTTCATCTGTTATGTCTGTAAATAGTTTTGTTTGTGATATTCCTGCATTGTTTATTAGTACATCTATTTTGCCATATTTTTTTAGTGTATAGTCTGTTAGTTGTTTTATTTCTGTACTTTTTGATATGTCTGCTTGGAATATGTCTATATTAAATTGGGTTTGTAGTTCTCTAGCAGATTGCTCGGATTTGTTGTAGTTGGCTATTACAGTATAGCCGGTTTGAGATAGGTCTATTGCTATTTGGCGGCCGATACCTCGGGAAGCACCTGAAATTAAGATTATTTTTGAGTTCATTTTAAATCTCCTTTTATATAATATTTTTTTCTTGATTTTCTTCCATTATTTAGATTTGCACCTTTATATGTTTCTGTTAGGGAATGACAATTGGGGCATAGAAGAATAAGGTTAGTTTCATTATTGTTTTTATAATTTCCATCAATGTGGTCGATTTCAAGCGGAATGTTATTTGTATATGGATTAACTTTTCCCCAACCACATTTAGCACATTGGTTATTATATTTTTTGAATAGATATGTTTTTATATGCATCGAAATTTGATAGTCTCCACGCATACCTGTTTGCAAGCCTTTTTTCCACTCTTCTATATATTTTTTATATTGATATTCTAATTGACATTTATTTGAACAATATTTATTTCTATTATTTATCTTTGAATTACAATTTAAACAAAACATGAAATCACCTGAATTTAAGTATAAAATAAAAAAGCCAACAATTAAGAGCTTTCTCAAAACTATTGACAATAATGGAGCCACTTGTCC
>CAKPNI010000007.1 GCA_934168355.1 uncultured Clostridia bacterium | reverse complement strand
GATCCTCGTATGAAAGAAAGAAAGAAATATGGTCTTAAAAAAGCTAGAAAAGCTCCACAATTCTCAAAGAGATAATTTTTTACATACATTCAAAAAACTCGGAAATTTACTTCCGAGTTTTTTTAACTAAAAAATATTCTAAAATACTTTTACATATATTTTAGAATATTTTAATTATTATTTTTTAAATTTATCAAAAAAACTTTTCTTTTTCTTGGTTTTCTCAACATTTATAAACTCATTTTCCCAATCATCATCTACATTTTTTGTGTGCGATTCATCCTTATCATCTTCTTCGAAATCATCATCCCAATCTTCGTCATCTTCTTCGCCCCATTCAATTTCATTTTCATCATCGTCGTCATCGTCATATTCTCCTTCGTCATAGTCTTCGTCTTCATAGTCATTTTCCCAGTCTTCATCTTCAAAATCATCTTCTTCATAATTCTTAGGTTTCGTATTACCATTATCCTTTATATCGTTTCCCCAGATATCATAATATACATCATCTGCTTCATCTTCTTCGTCTTCATAGTCATCTTCCCACTCTTCGTCTTCTTTAGAGTTTTCTCTTTTATCATCTCCAAAACCTAAAATCATGTCAATTTTCTTATCTATATCTGAACTTGAATTATCATCTTTTGATATATCTTTGATCTTTCTTTTAGTAATTTTCTTACTTTCTTTTATTGGTTTTTCCTCACGTATTGTTTCTTTTTCTTCCTCTTCTTCGTCTTCCCAGTCTTCATATATATCGTTTTCTTCTACTTCATCTTCTTTAGGCATATATTCTGACAAATCTCTTCCATATTCTTCTGTAACATTTTTATAAAATACATCATATATTTTCTTCATTCCTTCTATTCTCCAATAATTCGGATTAATTATTGTTACAGGTAAATTTAATTTTTTTATTTGTCTTTCAAAATTTTCTGATTTTTTTTCAAGATTTTTTAGATAATCAATATTGTATAATTCAGAATACGATTTTTTTGTTATTTTTTTAGAAATTTCTTTTAGTAGCAATGTATATAAGTTATTTATTTGAATTAAGTCTTCATCTAAAAACTTGCATGCTTCTTTCATTAGTTTTTCATGCTCTTCTTGTCCATTTACAGCTGTTAATCTTTCATTATCTAAAAATAATACTAGGTATTCTTTTAAAGCCTGTACAAATTCTAGCTTGCTTTTAGAGTCTTTTATAATCTTTTTGTGTCTATCTCCTTTTGTTGAGTTATTTTTTATTTCTGTAAATAATTTGCTTGTTTTGTCATATACATTAGCAAGTATTTCTGTTTCACGTTTTTGCACATCAACACTTAATGATATTGCTTTTGCAATAACTTCCATATTGAAAGGTATTTTTTCATTTTTTCCATTTTTTTCTATATTTTCTTTTAACTCTGTTTCTATGTCTTCTGTTGGCATATCTATAAATTGTTTTGCTCTTCTTTCTATGTCTACATCTATATTTTGATAGTCATCTAATATTTTATTTAGTTTAGTATTATATTCTCCTTCGATATTTCTCCTTGACCTACCATAAACCGTTCTTGTGTTACTTTTTTCATTAAATTCCGCAACTACATCTACAAATTCATTGGCATTTTCTCTTATTTGCTCATCTAATGATTGAATGTTATTATTTACTTGGTCGATTTTTTTCTGAATTGTATCTGCATTTTCATCAATATTTTGGAATATTTCTTCTCTTTCTTTTTGATATTTTTCATTTTTTTTGTTTAATAATTCTTGCCTTTTTTGAACATCTCTTATTTTATTTGCTATTGCATCATATTCTTGCATTATTATATCTTCTTCATCTGAAATATCTTTGTACTTCTCTAAACATTCTACCAAATCACAATAATCATCGAAATTTGTTTTTATATTATTTTTCATATTGTATCCAAACATTTGATTAAAATATCTTTCAAGTACTATTGCATTTCTTTCATACATATCGAAATCCCTCCAAAATTCATTTAATGATTTCTCATTAAAATCTATGTCTTCTTCTATCTATTGCGTAACTACTTCCCATAACTGCTTTTACCGCATGCTTTACTTGTGCTGCAGTATCTCCAATTTCAAGTATATTTGCAAATCTTCCTTTATCTGCAACAACAACCGCAATAGATATTGATGTAAGTGGAAATTTTTCAATTATTCCCTTTCTATTTGCTACTTCAATATACCCATCTTCTCTATCTTTGTCATTATAAAATTTTGGTACCCCATTATCAAAATTGTATATTATTGCTTGACAAAGCTTTTCAACATCTTTGTATGGCATTATGGCAATAAAGTCATCTCCACCTATGTGTCCAACAAATCCATTACCATAATTATGTACAGCATTTACAATTATATTCGCCGTATATTGAATTATCTCATCACCTTTTAAAAAGCCATATACATCATTATATGCTTTAAAATTGTCTAAGTCTAAATATAAAATCGAAAATTCTTCATTTTTTAATAGATGTTTTTTCAATTCTGAATTTATCTGAACATTTCCTGGTAAACCTGTTAATGGACTCATTCTTCTGTTTATTGTTAGTAATCTCATAAGATTTTTTACTGTATAATATAAATATCCTTCATCAACCGGCTTTCTTATAAAATATTCGATTGATTCATTTAAAATTTTCATCCTATGTTCTCTATTTCCATTCGATGAAACTACAATTACAGGTGTAATTGTATTGTCTTCATCTTTTCTTATTTTTTTACAAACGCCTACTACATCCATTTTTATGGCATCTTCATTTATTACTATTAATGATGGTATATTTTTTAACGCTATATCTATTTGTTCTGATTTTACACTTACAAATCTATAATCTTTATCTTCTATAAATAGTTCTCTAAATACTGCTATTGAAGATTCATCATCATCTATTATATATACTTCATTTATCATCACTTTACTCCTTAACGTATTTTACTGTTGATGTTACTGACAATCCATTTTTGTTATAAATTGTAACAGTCAAGTTGTTTTCTCCATTTTGAAGTTCTATGTCTTTTGTATATTCCATTTGGTTTATTTCTTCTGTTTGTACTTCATCTGAGTTGAATTTATATTCTATTTTTGATATGCTTTCATCATCTGACGCTATTATTCTAAATACTTTTCCGTTTGTCTTTACTTCTACATTTGGTTTGTTATCTCCAATTATTTTTTGTGCTTTTTTTGTTTGTGCTCCATCTATATCTACAGCTATAACATTTAATGTGTGTGTTCCTTCTAGTACTTCTATATATGTTTCAACTTTTTGTTTGTTAAATGTTCCTTTTTTGGCATTTGTTTCATCATCATCCCAATAGTATATTATATAGTCTAAATTCTTTTTGCTTTCTATTGTTGCTTTTATTTTGCCATTTTCTTGTTCTAATGTAATTATTGGCTTGTCCTCAACTTCATAACTGCTTTCATATGATGATGTTATTCCATTTATATCTTTTGCTGTTATTTTTATTGAACAATTTCCAGATGGTAACTCTACTTCCTGCTTAAATTCCATTTTGTTTTTTGCATCTAATTCTACAGGATTTTCATCGTTTATTTGATATACAACACTTGTTATTCCTTTATCATGCTCTACAGCTATATTTATAGTTGATGCATTTACTCTTTCTGTTGTTATTACTGCTTTTGTGCTATTTGTAGATATTATGTTTTCATCTATATTGTTTGTCAAATTTCTGTAATATGAGTATGCTCCTGTTGAGGTTAATCCTATTCCAAATATAATTAGAATTATGCAAAATACTATTATTACAGAATGTACACTTGATTTTTTCTTTTTATTTTTTGTATTTTCTACTGATAATATTTGATTCATTTATTTACCTTCCTTCTTTCCCTATCTTTTTAGATTATAACATAACGCATTTTTATTGTAAATGTTTTTTAAAAAAACAAACCAAAAAAAAACGAGGAAAGTTTATCCTTTCCCTCGTTTATGTTATGTTATTATAAAACATATTTTTTTATTAAAATTACTCCTGCTACAAATACTATAGATATAACTGCTCCATAAATTACATATATTGTTATATTTCCTAATATACCTGTTGTTATTGACAATATTACAGATGCATCATCTATATCATCTTCTCCTGGAACTTGATTGTCTGGAGTTGAATCTCTATCTGGAATTTCCCAATCATTATAGTCTTCTGATATTTCAGCTATATTTGTTTTTAATCCTAAATTTGTTGCTCCATTTATCCATCTTAATATTACAGTAACTTCAGCACTTTCTCCTGGTTGTAACAATGTGTTTTCTAATAATCTTGTAGAAATTACGTTATTTCCTTCATCTGTCCATCCTTCATTGTCTTCTGCATAGAATTTCAATCCTTCTGGAACATAGTCAGTTATTTCTTTTGCATAACCTGCTATATCTCCTTCATTAGTTATTTTTATTGTGTAACCAAATTTTACAACTGTTGAATCTAATTTCTTTTTGTTAATTTCTACTTTTGGTATTATATCTGTACTATCATCACCTGTATTTCCTGTTTCAGTTACTTTTGTTTCTCCGTCTTCTGTTACATATACAGTTGATACATATTTTAATAATGCTAAGTCAAAAGTTTTGATATTGATTACTTCATAATCATCATCATCTTCATTTTTTTCATCTACATTGTCTGGTGTTGAGTCGATATCTTTTGGAACATCTTCTCCTTCTGGATCTTGATATTTTGTTATTTCAGCAACATTTACGATATTTGTATTTGTTGGTGCTTTGTCATTTACTCTGCAAAGAATTTGTACATCTCTGTAATCTAATCCTGAACCTTCTCCATCATCTGTCTTTTTATCAAATGCTTTTAGAAGATTTTTTGCTTCTACATCATTTTCATCATATCCTAAATATGTTGTTTTTATTGTTTTTCCATCTGATCCAACTTTCCAACCGAAAGCCGTATTAAAGTCACAATCAACATAGTCTAAATAGTCTGGTAAGTGGTCTGTTATTTCTCCTGCATATACATCTGTTTCTCCTTCATTATATACTCTTATATCATATAATACATATGATTTTGCAGGTACTGTTAGAGGATCTTTTACTAATGTATATGTTGCATCATGGCAATCTGGATTATCTCTTAATTCTTTTGTATCTACTTTTGTTGCTCTTATATATGGATTTGTTTTGCTTCCAATTTTGCCATCTGGAGTTAAATATTCCCCATCTTCAATATTTGTATCATCACTTATTGCTGTTATAAATTTTGTTAATGCTAAGTCTACCTTTCCTAGTATAATATTGTCATAGTCTTCATCATCTTGATAATTTTTATCTCCGTCTTTTCCTGGCCATTCGTCTGTTCTAGAATCTCTATCTGTTAATTTGTCTTTGTCTTGAATATTTCCCTCTTTGTCTTTTGCTTCTGTTATAGCTGCTTCGTTTCTTATTGTTTTTCCAGCTCCATTTGATGCAGATACTCTTAAAATGACTGTTACGCTTACTCTATCTAGTCCGTTTCCATTATTGTTATTGTCTTTACTGCTATCATAAGCTTTTAATAATTTATTTGTTCCACCTAAATAACTTTCTACATCACAAGTTATACTTGTTGTTGTTTCTCCATTATATGAATCTGTATATAACTTGCCATCTTTTTGATCTATTGACCAACTCATATTATTTTTTGTAATTAAATTATATGTTTCTTCATCTACAGATATTTCATCTGTTTTTCCTTGTGAATCACAAGTAATTAATGTCTTTCCATCTGATGGTTGTTTTGGATATACAAATTGTAATCCTGTTGGAATATTGTCTGTTATTTTATTTACATATCCATCTATATTGCCTTCGTTATATACTGTAAATGTATAAGTTACATAATCTCCATGTTTTACTTGTATTGGTGTTTTATCTTGTGTATATGTTGCTGTTGTTGCAGTTTTTGCTGATAATTTGCTTGTATCTATTGTTGGTTCTTTTCTACCATCTTTTGTAGTTGAACCAGATTTTATACTTGATATGTATTTTTGTAATGCTAAGTCAAATGCTGCAGGTTTTACAACAACTACTTCAAAATCATCATCATCTTCTCTTCCTGGGAAATAATCATCATTGTTTGTTCCATCATTATATACATCTTTGCTGTTATCTCCGTTTTGGTTGTTTCCACCATGATATCCTGTATATTTGTCTCCAGTTGTATTTTGATTTGCTGATGGAATATTTCCTACATTTGAGTCTCTATCTGTTGTTAGTTCTTGATTTGTTTCTGAATTATATTCTTTTGATATGTATGCTATATTTGTAAGATATGTGTTTGTTGCTGTTGAAGGTTCTTGCGTTATTTCACATTCTACTTGTATTGTTTCTGAAGAAAGAGTATTTCCTCCATCATAAGCACTTAAAATATTTTTACTTATATTTGTAAATGTTATTGTATTGTTTGCTTCATCATATACATAAGAATATTTTACGTTTCCAGATGTATAAGTTCCTGTTGTTTGACCATATAATTTCAACCCATTTGGTAATTTATCAACTATTTCTGATGCATAACCACTCATATCTCCTTCATTATATACAGATATTTCATAAGTTACTATATCTCCTTTTTCAACTACAATTGGGTCTTTTCTATGATTGTATATGGCTGTTCCTGTTTTTTCAATATTACTTGCATCATAAGTTATTTTTCTTGTTGCTAATTTTCCTTCTTCATTTGACATTAATGTTGATTCTGTCATTCCTGCTTTTCTTACTGCTGATATCATTTTTCTTAATGCTAAGTCAAATTCTTTTGTTATTCCAACATTTACTGTTAATTCTATTGGTTCTGTTCCTGGCACAACTTCTACTACTGGTTGTTCTGTTTTTGTTGTTGATATCCATAATGTCTTTTTGTTTGCTTTATATGTTCCTTCAAAATCTATTTTTATGTTGTTTCCTGTTATTCCTGTTTTTGGTATTGATACATAAAATTCTTTACCAACATAGTTTGCTACTGTTTGATCTGAATTTTTATTTCCCATGTCATCTGAAATATATGCTCCTGTTTCTGTGCTTCCATTTACAGTTATTGTATCTGATAAATTATATACAACTGTTCTTGTTTCATCTATTTTTATTGGTCCTACAACATAGTAATTTTTGGTATCTATTTTTTGTTCTTTTATATTTGCTGTTGCTGGCGAAATTGTTAATGGACTTCCTGTTGTTTCTGTATCTGAATTTGCTGCATAGTTATTTGCTGCATCTATTAAATATTGACATACAATTGCAGCTTGTTCTTGTTTCCATTTTCCTACTTCTGCTTTTACATCTTTTACATTTGTATCTACATTAAATGTTTCACTTTCTAATGCTTTCCATTGATTTGTGTTTGTAACTGTTGTTCCATCAGAACATAATAATGGTAGCCATTGATCTTTTACATTATATGTTTCACTTTTTTCACTATTGTTATCTAAATAGTTTGTAAAATACCATAATGCTGTTTGTGTAGCAACTTCTACCATTTCATCAGGTAATTCTACTACATGGTAATTGCTTTGTGTATCATAATAAAAATATCCTTTTTTTCCTTGTGTAGATACTTTTTCTGAATAATCATATCCTGTTTGTGCAACATATCTATAACCTTTTGATACTGTTCCTTCTACCGTTTCATCATCTACATTACCATACACAATTCCAGCTTTTGCAAGTAATTCATCTTTTTGAGCTTTGTTTTGTTCTGAACTTGCTTCTGTATCATGGATATATATGTTATCTAATATCCATAATATTTGTTTTAAATACTTGCTATTTGCAACATTTCTGTATGTTTTTGATAATGAACTATCATTTTTTAATGAATCTATATCACTTGCTAAGTTTAGGTTGTATGCTCTATTATAAGTGGCACTTGTTCCTATTGTTCCACTCATCCAACTTTCTCCTGCTGTTGCATTTAAACAATAATAATTTGTTTTCATGTTGTTCATTATTTGATATATTGGGTGATGTGATTCTCCCTCATTACCTGTTGTATTTAATGCATATCCATCTGTGTATTTTCCATTTGCATATCTAAAATATGATAATGTTAATGATAATGCATTATCTCCTTGATAATCTTGCATTGCAAAACTTGATGTTGTTCCTATACTTAATATAACAACTATCATTGCAATTAATAATTTTGTGATATTTTTTCTCATTTTCATAAAATACCTTCCTTACTACAAATTTTGCTATATTTATTTTACTATGTTTATTTTATCATTGCAATATGCTTAATAAAAATTATTTTTTGGTAATTCAATATAGCTTACGGACTGTCACTTTTTCGGTTTTTTACAGTTCCTTTACAATTATATTACATTTTGGTCACAAAATCAATGCTTTATGTAAAGAATTTCAACTTTTTGCTTATTTTTCTTGTATTTTTATAATTTATAATTTGTGTCATATTTTTTATTTGTTAATATATATTTATATAGATATGCTTGGAGGAATGTTAATGAAGTTAATACATAATTTTTTTACTATATTTATTTTATGCCTTTTTTTTATTTTTCCCACTAATTCCTTGGCTGATGATGTTTATTTTGATGAAATTGTCCCATCTAATATTACCGAAGCTACCTCTTCTTCAATCGATAGTGCTGTGCCTATTATAAATGCTAGGCATGCAGTTATATATGATAGAGCTTCTAAGACAATCTTATATGGGAAAAATGAAAATGAACAGTGCAAAATGGCATCAACTACTAAAATTCTAACTGCTATTGTCGTACTTGAAAATACTTCAGATTTATCTTCTATTGTTTCTGTTTCATCAAAAGCTGCACACACCGGACGGTTCAAGATTGGGGCTATCTACAGATGATAAGGTTTCAGTTCGCGATTTACTATATGGTCTTCTTATGGTTTCCGGAAATGATGCAGCAGTTGCTCTTGCAGAATTTGTAAGTGGAAATATTGATGATTTTGCAATTCTTATGAATGAAAAAGTCTTAAGTCTTGGCTTAACTTCTAGTCACTTTGTGACACCACATGGGCTTGACCAGGATGAACATTATACAACAGCCTTCGAACTTGCAAAAATTGCCGATTATGCTCTTTGTAATGATGTTTTTTCAAAAATTGTGAGAACTTCTAATTATACAGTAACTATTGATGGTAATCCTAAAAATTTGCATAATACAAATGAATTATTAGGTAACTTGGATGGTGTATATGGTGTAAAAACTGGATTTACTAATGGTGCTAATCGCTGTTTAGTAACTTCCTGTAAAAGAGGTAATCTTGATATTATTTGTGTTGTTTTGGGTTGTGATACAAAAAAAGATAGAACTTTAGATAGTGCCAAATTAATTAATTATGTTTTTAGTAATTTTTCTGTTGTTAATGTTTATGATATTATAAAAAGTAAATTTGACATTTGGGTTTCTACACAATCTAAAAATGTTTCTATTGAAAAATGCACTAATAGTATATCTAATTTTGTTTTAGATGAATCACAAATTCAATTTAAAAATATTGCTGTTAATAATTCCAATCTAAATAATATCAATGTTTCTATTGATTTCACTAATGATTTTATTGCTCCATTGCCTAAAAATTCTATCATTGGGCAAATGACTGTTAATATTAATGATTTTGACTATTTTTCTGTTGATATTTTAAATGAACATACTATTAATAGAAAAAATGTATTTGATTATATGAATTCGTTCTTTATAAACTATTTAGACTATTTTGATTTGTAATTTTTTTAAGAATTTGCTATTGACTTTTGTTTATTTTTTTGTTATTATAGAAAAGTGTTTTTTGTAAATACTTTTTGCAGGTATAGTTTAGTGGTAAAACGAGACCTTGCCAAGGTTTAGTCACGAGTCCGATTCTCGTTACCTGCTCCATTTTTATGTACTACTTTTTTATTATGTGCATATAATTTAATATGTGGCGACTTAGCCAAGCGGTAAGGCACGAGTCTGCAAAACTCTGATGATCGGTTCGACTCCGATAGTCGCCTCCAAAAAAGAAGATATTTTTCAATATCTTCTCATTTTTTATTTGTATTCATTGCTATTTCTTTTAGAACTTCATTCACAAATTCATCACCAATCCAACCACATTCTTCATACTCTCTACTACTATATTTATTAATAGTATATTTAACCTCATCTAAAATCATCTGTCTTTCCATTCCGCAAATAGGGATAATATCTGCACTTTGAAATTTATCTTTAACATACTTCCACCAAAGCTCATTAATATTACTATTTTCAAGTAACACTATTCCCTTTTCATAATAGGAATATGCTGTATGATAATCAAATCCATTTTTCAATAGCTTTGGATACAATTTTTTTTGATAAATCCTATCACAAATAATATCGGTAAGTACATGAACAACATACCCTACCAAATAAGTTTCTTCAAATTTTCCTTTGTTCTCATTGTAAAAATCTATTATATTTTTTTGCCATACATCTAAGTTTTCATCTCTTTTATGTGTTCTCCACCTATCTTCTTTACTCGCAAATCCGTACGCGTTTACACTATCTGGCACCATCAACCCTAAGTAAAAATTATTAGTATCATATTTTTTATATTTTTGGGCTATTTTATACCCTATTAATTCATGAAATAATATACTTGGCATATTTTTTCCTCCTTACATATGCCATTATATAGTTTTTTTACAAATTTAACAAGCTATTTGACACTTATTAAGTCTTTAATATTTTCGAATTTGCTATCACCAATTCCATTAACATTTTTTATTTCTTCAATACTTCCAAACTTTCCAATCTGAGACCTATATTCTATTATTCTACTTGCAAGTGATGCACCTATTCCGGGAAGTGTTTGAAGTTCTGTTTCTGTTGCTTTATTAATATTTATAGTTTGACTACTTTTATTTGATGATGTAGTGTTTTTCTCTATAATTATATTTTCTCCACTTCCACTATCAATAATTTCTTCATCTCCAATATCTTCTTCTTGACTTGATGGAATTTTTATTTTTGTTCCATCATCTACAACATAAGCCAAATTTACCTTCGATATATCTGCATTTTCGGTTAAGCCTCCCGCAGCCTCAATTGCATCTTCAATTCTACTCCCCTCTTTTAATCTTACTATTCCGGGATTTTTAACACTTCCTGTTATATGAATAATAACCTCATTTTCTTCTGTAGTGTTTAATGATTTTTCTTCAGCAACATTTTCAGAAACTAATATATCATTCTCAAGATTTACATCATCTGTTATTTGATTTTTATTATAAATAAAATATATCATTCCTATTGCAACCACAATTGCAATTACTAAAACTATCACTTTTTGTTTTTTTGTTAAATTATCTAACATTTTTTCCTCCTTTTTTTATAAATTTATTGCAAAATTTTGTTATATATTGTATAGTTTAACTATTAAAATATTTAGGAAAATGGTGAACTTATGAAAAAGAAATTTATTTACTTACTAACATTTATAATGCTATTTATTTGCATTATCCAAACAAACATTGTTTATGGAGCAACTTCAAAATCTGAAGATTTAGATATATATTCTGATGCCGCACTGCTTATGGATTTTAAGACAGGAAACGTTCTTTACTCTAAAAATTCAGAAGAAAAAATGTATCCTGCAAGCACAACCAAAATATTAACAGCAATTATTGCTTTAGAAAAATGTAACCTAAATGATATTGTAACAGTATCTAATTCCGCAATTTCTACAATTCCATCAGGATATTCATCTGCATATCTTTCAGATGGTGAAGAAATAAGTGTAAATGATTTATTAACCGTATTTTTAGTACATTCTGCAAATGACGCAGGTTACATTTTAGCAGAACATATCTCTGGTTCTATTGATGAATTTGCAAAACTTATGAATGAAAAAGCTTTAGAAATTGGTTGCAAAAACACTCATTTTACAAATCCAAGTGGAATACATGATGAAGACCATTATACAACTGCAAATGACCTAGCATTAATTGCAAGATATTGTATGCAAAATTCGAAATTTAGAGATATCGTTTCTATGAAAACATGTACCATAAATAGTACAAATAAATTTGGTATACGAAAATATACAAATACAAATGATTTAATTAATCCATCATCAAAATATTATTTAGAAGAATGTGTTGGAATAAAAACAGGTTATACAGCTCAAGCTAAAAATTGCCTAATTTCTGCATGTTCGAAAAATAATATTGGATTAATATGTGTTGTTCTTGGGGCTAATCAATTACATAGTGGAGAAAGTTCAAGATATCAGGATTCTATTAACTTATTTAAATATGGATATTCTAATTACTCAATTAAAACTTTTGCAAATAAAGATGATGTTGTTAAAACTATTGAGGTAAAAAATGGTTCAAAAGATACACGCAATTTGGATTTAAAATTAGAAAATGATTTATCAGGTTTAACGAAAAATAATGATGAAATCCCAGAAGCTACAATTACTTTGAAAGATAACATTTCAGCCCCAATTGCTACAGGTTCTGTACTTGGTAGTATTACTTATAAAATTGATGAAAATAGCTATACAGAAAATTTAGTTGCTTCTCATGATGTTGAACCAGATAGCTTTTTATTGTTAATTTTTAAAATTGTTTTAGGGATCATCTTATTTTTGATATTAATTACAATTTTATTTTCAAAATCTAAGAAAAAAAGAAAAAAGAAAAAATATTATTATGGAGGGATGTTTTAATCCCTCCTATTTTTATTTGTAATCTTTTCCAATTACTATTCTAACATCTACTGTGCTTGAACTTGAAACACTGCTTGAAATATTTCCAACACCCAATACATCCTTTATATCTTCTACTATTTCACTTTTTACTGCTGTTTTGTTTACTATTGTCGTTTTGGACGTTGTAGTTGTTGTTCCTGTTTTATATACATTATACCCCTCAGCTCTTAATTCTTTTGCTACTTTATTTAAAAGTGTTTTATCTCCACTTCCATTTAGTAGTTCTATTTTTATTTTTGAATTATCTGTTTTTGCTGAGCTTTCTACTACTGTATTTGTTGCAGATGAATTTGTTTGATTTGTATTTGTAACTGTGTTATTTGTATTTTCTTCTTCAGTTGATGTTCCATTTTGCTCTTCAAACAATTCTTGTACTAATTTATCTGTTTCTTTTTTATTATATACAAAGAATGATAATTTATTATAGTATCCTGCCTCACCCGGTAAACTTTCAGCTCTTATATTTTCTGTGCTAAAATCAACTGCATATGCAATATAATCTTTTATGGTTGACCAATTTTTTATATTTGTTGTTACATTTTCTTTTATTATATCTACAAAGCTTCCGATTTTTGTTATATTTTTTAGTTGTAATGTTTGTTTTGCAACTTCTGTTATGAATTCTCTTTGTGTTCTCATTCTTCCAAGGTCATTGTCTCCATATTCTGATGGATATGATGTTCCATTATTGTTTTTTCTAAACCTTACAAGCCCTTCAGCTTGTTCTCCATTTAATTTTTGTTTTCCTTTTTTTAGATGTATTGCCAATTTTTGCGAGCTGTCATCATAGTTCATGTCTATTGGTACATCAAATTCAACTCCACCTATTTCATCGACTAATTGGACTAATGCATTGTTACTTATTACAACATAATATTTTATATCTAATCCTGTTATTTTATTTACTGCTGCTAATGTTTTTTCTGGACTTGATTGATATAATGCATTTATTTTGTCATATGATGTTGCCGTGTTTTTGTTTTTTCCAACAAATGTATCTCTTGGTATTGATAATAGTGTTGCTTTTTGCGTTTTTGGATTATATGATGCTATCATTATTGTGTCTGTTAATTTAGATGATATATCTTCACTAACTCCCATTATTAATACTGTTAGTGGGTCTAGGTCTGCTAATTTTGTTTCATCTTGACCCATGGCAGTTTGTATCATTCCTTTTACTCCCCACCCATTTTTATATGCGCTATATCCTACAAAACCTACTATAAATAATACTATCATTAGTAATATTATTAGAAATATTCTTAATACTTTATTTTTCTTTTTTGTTTTTTTATTTTTTACTTTATTTTCTTCTTTTTTATTCATTTGCCTTTATTTTCCACTCTTTTCCTTTTAAATTAAAAACTATATTGCAAATTATAACAAATTTTTACCTAAAAGGCAATAGTTTACAATAATATTATTATCATATAAAAATTTAGTTATATAAGAACTATCTATTATATTTGCAATTTTGCCATTTCCGTTTATGGAAATTACAAAAAACATTATTGTTAATGTTATATAAATTATTATTATTCCTCTTATTGCACCATAAGCTAATCCACCAACTTCGTTTAATTGTTTTATAATTGGTAAATTCGCTATTGTCTCTGTTAAAAATTTTAGTACAACTAGTATTATTCTTATCAAAATGAAGACAATTATTCCTGTTATAATTTCTATACTTTTTATAGCTACATTTTCGGCAACAATTTCTGTGGCTTTTGATTTTGTCTCTTCTGTAGCTTCATCTATTGCTTTTTGAACATACTCTTGAATGCTTGTTACATCTTTTTTTGTTTCTATATTTGACTGATTATTAGTATTTATGATTGCCGTTTTTATACTATCATGTATATTGGTATTTCTTATTATAATCTCTGAAACTGGCTTATATATTATAAGTGTTATAATAATTGCTATTAAAAATGCGAAAATATTAAATATTACATTTACTAGTCCTTTTTTATATCCTGTAATGATATTTAATAATAAAATTGTCACTACTACTATATCTACAATAATTCCCATATTATCCACCTCTAAAAACTTATTATTTCAATTCTATCTTTATATATAACTATTCCTAAACTATTTGTCATTATGACATTTGTTATTTCTTGACTTGATGTATATTTTTTCTTTAATATTCCATTTGTTCCAATAAAATATATCTCTGTTCCTATATTTACACCTATAACATTCCCACTTGTATACATTTCTTTTGCAATTTCTTTAAAGTTATAGGTACTAATTTGATTATTTGATATGTTGGTTATGTTTAGTGTCGAGCTTGAGTTAAATACTCCATTTTGTTGCTCTTTTACATAAGCTATAGAATTGTTTAAATTTCCAGACATAAATGTAATTGTATCGTCTTTTTTTAGTAGTTCGCTTTCTTTATTGTCTTTTATTACATCTATTTCATCATCATAAACACATACAAGTTCATTTTTTTCTTGATATTGTATTTTTATTATCATTTTTGAAATTGCTTGTTCTTTTGAATAAACTTCTACTTCTTCAGTATTTGTTTGTGCTTTTTCTATGGAGATTATTTTCACATTTGATTTTATTAGTGTACCAGATGTATCCATCTCTGCATATGCTAAATATTTATTATCATTAGAAATTGATACATCTATTACTCTTGTCGAAGCTAAGAATTTTCTCATTAATTGTTTTCCCGTAGAATCATACACAGTTATTATAGATTTATAGGTTGTATCTGTTGTTACTAGTGCTATATATCCATTTTTATTTACATATATTTGCAAAATTTCCCCATCTACTTTTTGTCTCCATAGATATGTTTTATCTAATATTACACAAAATTCTTGACCATTTTTTTCAGCTAATGCTAAATATTTATCTTTTGAAGAAAATATGGCTGTATTTATATCCACAGATATCTCTGTTACATTTTCCCCTACTGAATTATATAATTTTAAATTTTTCTCTCTTAGGACACTTATATATTTGTCATAGCAAAATACTTGATTGTTTTTGTCAACATTTAAGTCTATTGTAGCTACATTTTCTGACTTTATATCTTTTCTTAATATGTTTGAATCTACCCATCTTCTAAAATTTGGCTTTGCTATATATAACGAAAATAATATAATTGCTACAATTACTAATATCACAACCATACTTGTAATTACTATTTTTCTTATATTTAATTCTCTTTGATATTTTTCTTCTTCCACTTCTTAAGTCTCCTTTTCTTTTTGATATTTTTAATTTTATCAAACTGTCTAAAAAATATCAATATTTTTCTTATATCTTCTTTTATTCATTATAAAAAAGACACTTTTTTAGTGTCTTTTTATATTATTTTATATCTTTATAATTATTGTATTTTTTATACAAAATCATTCCTATTATTGCAAGTATTATTGTAGATAAAATACCTATTTTAATGCTATTTCCTGTAGATGGTAATTGATTTGGTCCTTCTTCTTCTGTTTCTTCTCCTGAAATTTGTTCATTTTTATCGTTTCCAGAATTATTATTGTTATTTTCGTACTTTTGATTGTCCAAATATATTTCAGTTTCAACATCTGTTTCTAACTTCATTGGATTTGCAATAACTGTTGCTTCTTTACTTCCTTTTTTTACATCTTCTTTTACATACAGATATATTGTATCTGAATTTGCAATTTCATCATAATTTTTTATATCTTTTGTATTGATTTGGAACTTAATTTTTCCATCATCAGTTATTTGTCCATTTTTGATTTCTACCCAATTATTAATGTTTGTTTCATTTTGTTTTGTTGATAAATAATAGTAATATTTGTATTCATCATTTAATTTATTTTTTACAATTCCATTTACTTCTACATCCATTAATACATATCCTTGAGTATTTGGATCAGAGAATACATAATATTTTACACTATCAACTTTTAAATTTGAATTATCAAAATTTGAATTTTCTGGTTCTTCTTCTACTGGATTTACTGTTGTCTTTGCTTTTACTGTTATGTTTTGTTTTACTTGACAACCTTGGTAATTTATAGTTACAGTTGATTGATTTGCTTTTAGACTATCTCCATCTTGTATTGTATAGTCACTAATTTCTTTTTCTGTTTCATCTTGATATACTGCTTTTACCACCATTCCTGTTTTGTCAAATTTTTCTCCTTCTTGATATTCTGTCTTTGTTGGAGGTGTTGTGATTTTTATTTCTTTTATTGTATTTTCATCAACTTTTGAAACTGTAAATGCTTTGATTGTAGAATCTCCATCTGGAAGCTTTCCATTTGTGCTAGTATATAGCTTTGACAAATCTCCCCATTCGTTTTGTTCAAAGCTTTGACCAGCAGTCATAAAACATTTGCCTGTTTCTATTTTTACTCCACTATAAGAACTTAATACTGATGTTGTAGGTATATCTTCTCCTGTCGATTTTTTATAAAAATCAGGGTAATCGCACTCAATTGAAACTGAAATACTATTACTTCTTTTCCCTTGTAATTCAATTACAACTGCATATTCTTCGCCCGTAATTTTTACCGGATTTGCAAATTCTAATGTATGATATCCTGCATCAATTGTTTTGCTTTCTCCTTGTTTTAATTGAATTAATTGTAAATCTGTTTTTGCTTTAGAGCTTCCTTTGGGATTTACATATACTTTACAAGTTACTGTCTCTGGAGTTGTTATAGATACTTGCGTCAAATATTCTTCTCCTGTTGTTTTTTTATCAAATATATTAGCTAAATATATTTGACTTGTATTAAATCCTATTGAACCTATTGGTCCCAATACATCATATTGATATATATTATCATAATCCACACTATTTGTTGCTTTTTCTATTCCAACTAATCCGTTATATATATTTACATCTTCATATGATATATATAGGTATCCATCATCATTATGCTTTATAAGTATTTTCCCATCGGTAATTGTCCAGCCTGCTTGTTGTTCTGCAATATTTTGTACAAATTCGTCCGTAATTTGGCTAGCAGATGTTATTCCTTGCTTATTTAATTGTTCTTTATACGCTTCATATAATACTTCTTTTATTTCGTCAAAAGTATATGTACTATCTTCATCTGTACCATGAGAATCTTTTACTATCCATGCACCATTTTTTGTTGGTCTACTGCTCTCATTAAAATTATTTTTGTCATAGTTATCATCCCAACCTACTATTAATATAGCATGATTAGGTGCATGTGTTGTAGAATCATTGCAATATAAAGCACCTGTTTTATTATTTAAACATTTTGCATCTTCTTCATGTGTCTTAGCATCTATTCCACCATAATTAGTTATATGTTCTTTCATTTGAGTTTTTAGTTCTTCTAGATTAGAACTTGTTTTTGTAGGGAAATCTTTAATGTCATATACTTGGCTTGTTACTTTTTTGTTTTGAATTTCACTTATATCTATTAATTCATTTGAATCAATATATGGCATATCTTTTTCATCAATTGCCCCCATACCATTTGTTAAATATGCTTTAGTATATATTGAGCTTCCTCCTCCTCCAAGTTCTCTATTAAATCCGTTTTCATTTATGGCTCCATTTAAGAATTTTTTTGTTGTTGCATATTCCAAATGTCTTTCTGAAAAATCATAAACTTTTGATGTACTATTATTATGATAATCTGCTAATGCTAAATTTGTTTCAAGACCAGCTAATCCTGAAAATGCCCAACAAGCTCCTAAAACTCCTTGATTTTTTATGACCATATTTTTAGGAATGACATCTTTTAAACTAAATTTGTTTGATACTGTACTTGCCATTAATTTTACAGATTTTAATGGATTATACATTGTATTGTCATCTGAATATACATTGTACATTCTAGGCATAATAGAGTTTGCTTTTGTTTCATCATCCAACTCTAGCCAATCTAAATATTCTTGTGAATATTCTACTTTTGCTTGGTATTTGCTTAAATCAAATGCCAATGAATCATTACATATTAGTAATGCTACTAATATTGTTACGATAAAGATAAGTATTTTACTTAATTTCTTTTGTTTTTCCATAATTGCCCCTTTCTTTTTTTATTTACCTTGATTATATTCTAAATTTGTTTTTTTGTAAATAGTAATTTTTGACTTTTTTAGTTTTTGTTTTTTACTATAAAAAATATCTGTATTATTCCTAAAAATCCGAATAATGGGAATAAATTTTCAACTAATTTTGAAAAGCCAATTGGGGAAATTAATACACTACTTATACACAAAAAGCGTGCAATTTGTGTATAACTTTTTTTACTTTTGGAAATATTGCTTATAAAACCAAAACCTACTGATAATGCTGTTGTAAATATAGCAATTAGTATTATTATTCCATACATAAATCTATACTCACTAAAATTATTATTTATAACATATACCAAAGGCATTTCTATTTTTCTAAAATCTATATTCACATTTATTAATAACAAAAATTCTAAAATTGCAAGTATAGACATTATTATACATACACCAATTGATATTACGATTATTTGAGTATTACTTTTTAAGAATTTTTTCAAATTAATTAAAACCGGTTCTACTAAAATTAGATTAAAACTTGCATACAAAATGGCTTGCAAAATCCAAAACATGCTTTTATCAATATTTACATTATTAAATTCTATTGTTTTTATATAAAATATATTTTTTGTGCCAATTATAATTATAAAAACAATGAGTATTGGTATTATTATACTATTTATTTTTGTTAAACTTTCAATGTTTTTTAGGAAAATAATAAAAGATACTATTGCCAAAATAGAACTACCTATCAACTGATTTAAATTTAGTGATTGTGATAAATATGCCCCAAACCCTGATATCATTATAAAAAAAGTAACACATAAAAATATGTTTATTATTATATTTACAATATTCCTTAATGGTTTAAAACTATTTTTAAAAATTATTTCTAAAAAATCTTCATATGTATTTATATTATTTATATATATAATTTTTAAACTTTTGTATATTATATAAGCCATTAAAATATTGCATAATATTATTCCAAACATTCCATCTATGCCGAATCTATAAAAAAATAAATATATTTCTTGACCAGATGCAAATCCAGCTCCTATTATTGCACCTATAATTGTAAATAAAATCATAAAAACCCCTGTATTATTATATACAGGAGCTCTTTATTTATGATTTTATTTTCTTCCTTTTCTTATATTCCAAACAACAAATCCAAGTAAAATTATTGCAATTGGTACAAGATATATTATTCTTATAATTGTTAATTTTTGTCCATCTGTTGCTGTTAGTTGACTTGTTGCAGTGTAATCTTTTCTTATTGTTATATCTTGGTCATTGTTTGTTAAATAAGCTATTGAATTAAGCATTAAGTCTTTGTTATTTGCCAAAAATATAGCTGGGTTTACTTGTCTACTTATTTGCATGTCTGATACAAAATTGTTTTCTCCAAAAATTACAAGTGTTGATGTGATTTTGTTTTCGTCACTTGCTTCATCAGCATTTTCTTCTGTTTCATTTGATATTGTTTTTGTAAATATTCCACCTAATGTAAATCCACCTTGTTCATCTCCATCTGTTCCACTAGATGTATTTGAAACATTTTTTCTAAAATATGATTTACTTGATGTAGAAATTATATCTTCCTCTGTAACTCCTAAATTTGAAAGCTCATTTTTATTTACATTTATTTTGGTTGCATTTAATAAAACAGCATTTGTTAAATTTTTGGCTATATCTGTTGAACCTAAATCTTCAACTATACAACTCGCATATCCTAAAGCTGTTCTTGCTTCATCTGTTTCATACACATATCCAACTTCAAATGGATTTATTCCATATAAAGCAAGTATTTTATTTACATTTGGTAAATCTTTTGCTTCAGCATAGCTTGAGTTTAACCATAAAATTTTTCCACCATTATTTATATATTTTGTAATTTCATTTGTTGTTAATTCATCAAAATCTTTATTTGGTGTTGTTATTACTAATGTGTCACAATCATCTGGAATGGCACCTTTTACTAACATATCTAATGTTTGATAGTTTAACACTTCATCTTTTAAGTATGATGATAAATAATACATTCCTCCTGAATATTCCAGTGAATAATCAGAATATCCTGATAAGAAATATATATTTGCTATTTTATCTGATGTTACATTTAAAATAGCTGATGTTATTTTTTCTTCTGTTATATCAACTGTTCCCGAAGTACCATATGTATATAAATCATCTGAATATAATGTTTTTGATTTTTCGCCATTTTCTACTATTATAGCATTGCTGTCATTTGTAACATTATATTTTGAAGCAATATCTGTTCTTTCGTTTGCGTCTATTATTTCTACATTTATTTTTTTATTTGCTTTATTGTATTGTCTAGCTAAACTTACTTGTGTTGCTGATTCTTCATATCCCACAAAATAAATATTTATATCATTTTCAATATTTTTTACTCTATCTTTACTCTCGTTTGTTAGTGTATATTCTTTATTTGATGTACAATCTATTGGTGTTAAATTAAGTGATTGTACTGCTGAATTTATTAATACTACTATCGCAATTAATATTGCAATTAAAAGTAATGTATTTGTTCCACTAATAAGCCATCTCTTTTTTATTGTATTTATAAATCTTTTTCCAAATTTTTCTTTATTTATGTTTTTTGCTGGCTTTTTTTCTTTTTTCTCTTTCAATTTTCTTACTCCTTTCCTATTTTACACTTTTTCTTCTTTGCATAATTATCATTGTAATTAAGATACTTGCAATTGTTAATGTTATAAATAATACACATGTACCAATATTTATTTGTCCGTATAAGAAATTTATAAATTGACTCATTAATGAGAAATCTGCTAAACTATCTATCATATTTGGTCCCCATGTTGTAGCAAATACAAGTGCAAATGTTACTATTCCTGCAATTATTGGTGATTCCGTAATACTTGATGCTAATACTCCAAATGATATGTATGTCATAGAAAGTAGTAAAAATCCTAAAACAGATGTTAAGTATATTGGTATATTTGGCATTTCAAAGAAAGATAAAATTCCAAAATACATTAGTGTAAGTATAACTGGTATTACTATTAATAGTAGTGCTGCTAAAAACTTTGCAACTACAACTCCTAACATACCAATAGGTGCTGTCATTAATAACTGATCTGTTCCAGATTTTCTTTCACCTGAAACTGTCCACATTGTAATTAATGGCACTATAAACATTAATGCAAATAATGCTGTATCATAAAATAAATATGTTAAATCTATACTTGATTGTTGAATTATAGTTAAATAAAAGAATGTACTAAATGTTAGTAAAAATATTCCTATTACTACATATCCTATTGGAGATAAGAAGTAATTTTTTAGCTCCTTTTTTATTACTGCTCCCATTATTTCTCTCCTCCTTCTTTTATTAATTTCATAAATGCATCTTCAAGTGTTGCTTCTGCTTTTTTCATTTCTACTATTGTTATATTTTCTTTTGCAAATTCGTCAAATATTGCTTTATTTAAGTTTACGTTATTTTCTCCTGTTATTTCATATTGTTTTGTTTTGTCTTCATTTTCTTTTAATAATTTTATTTCTTTTATTCCAGTTATTTTTTCTTTTATGCTTTCTACTTTGTTTTCTTTGTCTTCTACTGTTACATAAACAATATTATTGTTCGATACCTTCTTTTCTAGGTTTTCAGGTGTGTCTACTGCAACTATTTTTCCTTTATTTATTATTATTACTCTATCACATATTTGACTTACTTCTGAAAGAATATGTGAACTTAATATTACTGTGTGTTTTTTTCCTAGATTTTTTATCAAGCTTCTTATTTCCGTAATTTGTTTTGGGTCTAATCCTACTGTTGGTTCATCTAGTATTAATATTTTTGGGTCTGCAACCAATGTTCCTGCTAGACTTACCCTTTGCTTTTGTCCTCTTGATAGGTTTTTGATTAGTTTGTTTTGCATTTGGTCTAATCCAGTTTCTTTAAGTACCTTTTGTACTTTTTCTTTTTTGGCTTTTCTTTCTACTTTTCTTAGTTCTGCCATATATGTTACAAATTCTTTTACCGTTAAATCTGTATATAATGGTACTCCCTCTGGCATATAACCTATTTCTTTTTTTGCTTTCTTTGATTTTTTTATTGTATCAAAGCCATCTACTATAATGTTTCCTTCGGTTTGTTCGATATATCCTGTTATCATGTTCATTGTTGTACTTTTTCCCGCCCCATTTGGTCCTAGGAATCCTACAACTTCTCCGTCGTTTATAGTGAAGCTGATATCGTCTACGGCTACAAAGCTTCCGTATTTTTTTGTGACATTTTTTACCTCAATCACCGGTGGTTCCTCCTTATTTATTTTTCTTTGATTTAACATGGTTATATTATCATTTATGGTTTTTGTTGTAAATGGTTTTCACAGAAAGTTCACAATTAAGTTTGGGAAGGCTACGGAAGGTAGGGTTGAAATTTGATGTTCTATATATATTTTTTGCAATACCATAGTAAGAAAAAACTTAATTTTTAAGTTTTCCCTTATTTTTTTATGTTCACTATTTGGTATAATTTGCTAGGAAAAGAGGTGTAATTATGCAACTTTCAGATGCAACTAGAATACGAATTAGACAACTATTAAAAGATAATAATATGAAATTATGGAATCTAGCTACTGCTGCTGGAGTATCACTACCTACAATATCTGATTTTATGAAAAATGATACTAAACATTTAAGAATGGATATTATGTTACATTTTTGTGAAGGTTTTAATATAACATTAGTAGATTTCTTTTCAGATCCAGTATTTGATGATGTTTACGCAGAATAATTTTATGTAAATCGTAAAATTTGTATTTTTTTTTTACTTTTTATTGACAACACTTTATTTTTATGTTATTATAGTTCTGTTGATTTGATATGGGTCAGTAGCTCAGTTGGATAGAGCACAGGCCTTCTAAGCCTGGTGTCGGGGGTTCGATTCCCTTCTGGCTCACCATAACAGTCTTATACAAACCATTTGTATAAGTATTTTATATTAATTTTTCCTTACCAGTGTGTAAAACTGGTAAGGAATTTTTTTATTATCTTACAAAATAAGCCACAAATTAATACAATAATTCATCATGTTAACTTTAGTTGACAAAATTCCAACCCGAATTGCTTGTATAAAAATACGCGATATGGTAATATATTTTATAGATAATTTTATAAAAAAGGAGAAAAATAATGAAATTTAATGAAAAATTAATTGAACTAAGAAAAAAAAGCGGATTATCCCAAGAAGAACTAGGATATAAGCTAAATGTATCAAGACAAACTGTATCAAAATGGGAACTAGGACAAACAACACCTGAATTGGAAAAAATCATTCAATTAAGTAAAATTTTTAATGTAAGTACAGATGAATTAATAAATGATACACCATCAAATTCATACACTGATTCGGCACAAAACAACGGAAATCAATCTTCCACTTATAATTCATCAAACAAAAAACCCAAAAATATTAAATTTTTTATAATAGGTGGCATTGTTGTAATAATAGTTTTATTCATATTAAAACTATTCGCCTTATTTCCTGCATTAGGTATATTTCAAAAAGTAAATGAACAAGTTGATAATAGTAGAAATACTCAAAATAGTGTCTTCGAATTCATAATGGATGTTTTTAAAGAAATTTTAGGAACCGTAAAATCAAATAATGATAGCGACTTTAATAATGAAATGAAAAATATGACAGATACAATAACTTCTTTTGATACTGATTCCTATCTTAATTATACAAACTCTCAGGATATAACCAATATGTTTGGCAATGCATTCAATAATTAATTTGCTAAAAGATTAAAAGAGGGAACTTTTAAAATTCCCTCTTTTAATCTTTATTCCAAAAAGCTTTATAAGCTCTATAAGCTTCATAAATATCAAATTTACTTGTAACTTCATAAGGAGCATGCATTGATAAAACTGGAACACCACAATCTATTACATCTACACCTTTATTGGCTAAAATGTAAGCAATTGTTCCTCCTCCGCCAACGTCAACTTTTCCAAGTTCTGATACTTGATATTTTATATTATTTGTTTCTAATAAATTTCTTACCCATGCAACAAATTCTGCATTTGCATCTGAAGCACCAGATTTTCCTCTTGCACCTGTATATTTATTTAAAGTTATTCCTTTTGATAGATATCCGCTATTATCTCTATCTGAAACAGAAGCATATAATGGGTCAAAACCTGCATCAACATCTGATGATAGCATTTTAGAATAACAAAATACTTTATCTAATAAATTTACTCTATTTTCTCCTGTTTTATTTAATAATTCAGAAACAAAGTAATCAAATACATGTGATTCCATACCAGTATTTCCCATACTTCCGATTTCTTCTTTGTCTGAAAGTATACAAATTGCTGTTTTTTGTGGTTTATCTATTTCCATTAATGCTTTTAAAGCTGTATAACTGCATACCTTGTCATCTTGCCCATATGCTGCTACCATTCCATAGTCAAATCCTAAAGAACGTGCTTTAAATGCAGGCACTAGTTCTAACTCTGAACTTACAAAGTCTTTTTCTGTTATACCATATTTTTCGTTTAATATTTTTAAAATATTTAATTTTACTTTTTGTTTTGAGTCATCATCTAATATTGGTATACTTCCAACTAATAAATCTAAATTCTCTCCTTCTATTGCTTCCCTAAGTTTTTTTGCCTCTTGGTCTTTTGCTAAATGTGGTAATAAATCTGTTATTGTAAATATTGGGTCATTCTCATCTTCTCCAATATTTATTATAATTTTTTCTCCATTTGCTTTAATCATTACTCCATGTATACTTAGTGGAATTGTTGTCCATTGGTATTTTTTTATTCCACCGTAATAATGTGTATTAAAATATGCTAGTTCTCCATCTTCATATAATGGATTTGGCTTTAGGTCTAAACGTGGAGAGTCTATATGTGCTCCTACAATGTGTAAACCATTTTCAAGTTTTTGTTCTCCTATTACTGCTAAATAAACACTTTTTTCTCTATTTACAAAATATACTTTGTCTCCCGGATTTAATCTTTCAACTTTGTTTACATCTCTAAATCCATTTTCTTCTGCTAATTGTCTTGCATTTGCTGCAAATTCTCTTTCTATTTTTGAACGGTTTAAAAATTCCATATAACCATTGCAAAATTCAAATATTTTTTTAAATTTTTCGTCATCTGTTTCTAACCATCCAGACTTTTTCTCGTTTAGTAATTCTTTTCTTTGATTCTCGTTCAAAATTATTTCCTCCTTTTGTTTTTTTCTTATTATATCACTTTAGGTTATTTTTTACTACTTTTATTAATAATTATTTTCTACTTTTTCAATTTCTTTAAATACATCTGTAAACATTTCTGCAGCTGATTGCATATTTTCTGCTATTGACTCTTTTAATTCTTTTTCTACGTTATCAATTTTTACATTTAATTCATTTTTTACATCATCGATTTTTTCATTTAAATTCTTTTCTACGTTATCGATTTTTTCATTTAAATTCTTTTCTACGTTATCAATTTTTTCGTTTAATTCATTTTTTACATCGACGATTTTTTCATTTAAATTTTTCTCTACATTATCAATTTTTTCATTCAACTTTTCTTCCACTTTGTCGATTTTTTCATTTAAATTTTTCTCTACATTGTCAATTTTTTCGTTTAACTTCTCTTCCACTTTGTCGATTTTTTCATTTAAATTTTTCTCTACATTGTCAATTTTTTCGTTTAACTTCTCTTCCACTTTGTCGATTTTTTCATTTAAATTTTTCTCTACATTGTCAATTTTTTCATCCTGTCTTTTAAATCCTTCTTCCATTCTAGCTCCAAGCTCTCCTATTTGTTTTGATAAAAGCATAAATTGTTCTAACATTATTTTTTCCATAATCTACCTTCTTTCTTTATATATTGACTTTCAAACCTAAAGATTAATAAAAAACGTGTAGGAATATAATATGAAATAATTATTATATCAAATCGATTTAATGTAAAAATTATACCATAAAACTGACAATTGTCAATAAAAATCGTTCGACAAAAATCGACAAAATCATGTATTTTATTTAGTATTCTTCCTTGTTTTATATATTTTTGAATATTTTTGATTTTTTGTTTCAAACTATTTTTAAAGGATGTGATTAATTTGTCTTCTTATTGGTTAAATTCTATGAAAGAAAAGCCTCAATTTGATAAAATTGATGGTAACTATGAATGTGATATTTGCATAATTGGCGGAGGTCTAACTGGATTAAGTTGCGGCTACTATTTATCTCGTTTGGGTTTTAAAGTAGTAATTATTGAGAAAGATTTAATAGGTCAAAAAGCAAGTGGAAACACTACCGGTAAAATTACCTACCAACATAACTTAATTTATGATTATTTAATTCATTCTTATGGTGAAAAATTTGCCAAAGCATATCTTACAGCAAATAAAATGGCCATAAATAATATAAAGAAAATTATTTATCATGAAAATATTGACTGTGATTTTGAAAACCTTCCAAATTATATTTATACAACAAATCAAAGTGAACTTACAAAAATTCATGCCGAAATAAAGGCTTTACATGCTTTAGGCGAAAATCCAGAATTTGTAACAAATTGTGGATTGCCTTTTAAAATAAGTGGGGCAATTAAGATTTCCAATCAGGCGCAATTTAATCCCATGAAATATATGGTTGGTCTTGAAAATGCTATTATTCAAAACAATTCTTTAATTTTTGAAAATTCTACAGCTGCTGATTTTGAAAAAGTTGGGAATCATTATATTACTTACGTAAATAATCATGAAATAAAATCATCTAATATAATTGTAGCAACACATTATCCATTTAAGAAAATTGCTCGGATTTTATTTTGCAAAGATGTATCAATCCACATCTTATGCAATAGCTGTGGATACTCATTCTACCCTTTTTGATGGAATGTATATAAATCCTAGCCAGCCTATATATTCTTTTAGAACCGCAAAATTTAAGGATAAAAACCTTTTAATTATAGCTGGATGTGACCATAAAACTGGCTTTGCTCCTGAAAATAAAAATACTTATGAAGCTTTGGAAAATGTGGCAAAAAAACATTTTCCTAATTCTGAAATATTATATAAATGGAATACCCGAGACTGTATTTCCCTAGATAAAATTCCATATATAGGTTCTTTTTCGTCTTCTCTTTCAGGTGTGTATGTCGCAACAGGATTTAATAAGTGGGGCATAACATCTTCTAATGTTGCTGCTAATATTATAACTGATGAAATTATAGAAAAAGAAAATAAATTTGCTTTTGTTTTCAATTCTTTAAGATTTAGACCTTTAAAAAATCGAAGTGAATTAAAAAATATTACTGGGCAAGTTTTTAAATCTTTTGTTACAAATAAAATAAATATTCCAGATGAAGAAATTTCGAAAATAAAAAATGACAATGGTGCAATTATAAAAATAGATGGCAATTATGTTGGAATTTATAAAGATTTTTCTGGTAATATTTTTGCTGTAAAACCAATGTGTACTCATCTTGGATGTTTACTTACTTGGAATAATTTGGATAAAACATGGGATTGTCCATGTCATGGTTCAAGATTTGATTATAAAGGAAAAAATATTTATGACCCTGCTTTTAAAAATTTAGAACAATTACAAATTATTTAATGTTATTATATAAAAAACAACAATATATTCAATCATAATGAATATTATTGTTGTTTTTTATTTTTTCACATTTTATTTTCCGAAACTTTTAATTTCTTCATTTACTTTTTCAATAAATTTATCCTCATCCATAGCTCCAATGTCTCCTTCGCTTCTAGAACGAACACCGACTTGATTGCTTTGAACTTCTTTATCTCCTAAAATTAACATATAAGGAATTTTATTTAATTGAGCCTCACGGATTTTATATCCAATTTTTTCTTGTCTATCATCTAATTCAACTCTAATACCTTCTTTGCGTAAGTCTTCTGTTACCTTAACCGCATAATCTCTTTGTTTATCAGTAAGAGGCATAACCTCTACTTGAACTGGAGCAAGCCATAAAGGTAAAATTCCTTTTGTTTCTTCAAGTAAAAACGAGATAAATCTGTCTGAACTTCCAAGTATAGCCCTATGAATAACAACAGGTCTATGTTTTTCTCCATCTTCTCCTACATATTCAAGTTCAAATCTTTCAGGTAGTGCAAAGTCTAATTGACATGTTGGTATTGTTACATCATGGTTTAATGCTGTTTTTATTTGTATATCTATTTTTGGGCCATAAAATGCAGCTTCGCCCTCTGCTTCGTAAAAGTCTATGTTTAATTCTTTTAAGATTTCTCTTAACTGACTTTCTGCTGTTTCCCACATTTCATCATTATCAATATATTTTTCTTTATTATTTTTATCTCTTAAAGATAATCTATAACTAAATGCAGATGCTGGAAATCCAAAATCTTCTTGATAAACTTCTTTTATCAAACTTAAAACTTTTCCAACTTCTTCTTTTATTTGGTCAGGTCTTACAAATAAATGAGCATCATTTTGACACATTTGGCGAACCCTCTCTAATCCGCAAACACTTCCACTATCTTCATATCTAAAATCATTTGCAAGTTCACCTATTTTTATTGGCAAATCTCTATAAGAACGCATTTTGCTCTTATATATCAACATATGATGTGGACAGTTCATTGGTCTTAAAACTATTTCTTCATCACCCATTTTCATCATTGGAAACATATCATCTTTATAATGTTCCCAGTGTCCTGATGTTTTGTATAATGCTACATTTGCTAAACTTGGTGTATATACATGTTGATATCCTAAAGCTAGTTCTTTATCTTGAATATATCTTTCTAAAACTCTTCTTATTGTTGCTCCTTTTGGTAAATATAAAGGAAGTCCTGAACCTACTAATTTGTGTGTCATAAATAATTCTTGGTCTTTTCCTATTTTTCTATGGTCTCTTTCTTTGGCTTCCTCAAGTTTTGCTAAATATTCCTCCACTTGGCTTGCTTTTGGGAATGAAATTGCATATATTCTTTGTAACATTTTGTTATGCTCATCACCTCTCCAGTAAGCACCTGATGTAGATATGATTTTTACAGCTTTTATTTTTCCTGTGCTCATTAAATGTGGTCCAGCACATAAATCCGTAAATTCTCCTTGTTTATAGAATGATATTTCCTCTCCTTTTGGTAAGTCTCTTATCAACTCTACTTTATATGGTTCATTTTTTTCTTCCATGAATTTTATAGCATCTTCTCTTGGAAGTGTAAATCTTTCTATTGGTAGGTTTTCTTTTATTATTTTTTTCATTTCTGCTTCTATTTTTTCTTTGTCTTCATCTGTAAAGTTTTTCTCTACATCGAAATCATAATAAAATCCTTCATCTATTGATGGTCCAATAGCCAATTTTGCTTCCGGCCTTATTCTTTTTATTGCTTGTGCCATTATATGTGATGTTGTATGCCAATATGCCTTTTTTCCTTCTAATGAACTTTCAAATGTGTGTATTTCTAGGTTACAGTCTTTGTTTAAAATATATCTTAAATCTACAACTTTTCCATCTACTACTGCACATGTTGCAACTCTTGCTAGTCCTTCGCTTATTTCTTTTGCTACATCAAATACACTTTTTCCTTTTTCTACTTCTTTGATGCTACCGTCTTTTAATGTTATTTTAATCATTTTTATTCCTCCTTTTAAAAAGTTATTTTATTCTTCATCACCTTTTAGTTTTTCCGCTCTATCTGCCGCAATTAAATTATCAATCATCTCATCTAAATCGCCATTTAAAAAATTCTCCATTTGATAAACACTAAATCCAATTCTGTGGTCTGTTATTCTACCTTGAGGATAATTGTAAGTACGGATTTTTTCACTTCTATCTCCAGAACCAACCTGAGATTTTCTAGCACTTGCAATTTCAGAATCCTGTTTTGATTTTTCGATATCATATAATCTTGATTTCAACAAATTCATTGCATACTCTCTATTTTGTAATTGTGATCTTTGAGTTTGACATTCTGCAACTATTCCTGTTGGAACATGTATTAATCTTACGGCTGATGATGTTTTATTGATATGTTGTCCACCAGCACCTGAAGCTCTAAATACTTCCATCTTTATATCTGCTGGATTTATTTCTATTTCAACATCTTCAACTACTGGAAGTACTGCAACTGTTGCAGTTGAAGTGTGTATTCTTCCACTACTTTCAGTATCTGGCACACGTTGAACTCTGTGTACTCCACTTTCAAATTTTAATCTACTATATGCACCTTTTCCTGTTACCATAAATGAGATTTCTTTGTATCCGCCTAATTCCGTAGCATTCTCATTTAATATTTCTATTTTCCAATGTTTTCTTTCTGCATACATTCCATACATTCTAAATAGTGTTCCTGCAAATAAAGCTGCTTCTTCACCACCTGCTCCGCCTCTTATTTCACATATAACACTCTTATCGTCATTTGGGTCTTTTGGTATAAGTAATACTTTTAATTCTTCTTCAACTGTTGCTAACTTGTCTTTTGAAGAATAGTATTCTTCTTCAGCTAGTTCTTTCATTTCTGGGTCATCTAGCATTTCTTTGGCCTCGTTCATATTGCTTAAAATTTCTTTATATTCTCTATATTTTTGTACTACATCTTCCATTGAACTATGTTCTTTTACTAATTTTCTCCATTCATTAGTATTTGCAATTATTTCTGGGTCACTTATTTGTGAATTTAATTCATCATATCTCTTTTCTACTAATTCTAATTTTTCAAACATAATATTTTCTTTCCTTTCTTAAATCTTTTCCATTATACTACGTTTTTGGCTTTTAAACAATAGAAACACTTAATTTTTTATAATTAAGTGTTTCTTGTTTTTTAATTATCATCATCTATTGGTCCAAATAGCTCATCAAATTTTGCTTCCAATTCTTTTTGTAAATCATATTCATCTTCAGGATCCTCATTCATCGGAAGTATTGGTGCATCACTTGTATCTATATCATCTAATGATAATTTTTCTATTTTTTTACTTTCTTTTTTTGGTATTCCTACATTCGTTTCTTCAATTGGGTCAGGTTCATCAAACAAATCATCTAGCGATTCTACTTTTAAATCTTTTACTGGTTCCTTATCTTTTTCTTCAACATAAGGATTATATGGATTATATTTTCTCCAATTTCCTCTTTCAATTTCTCCTATATCATTATGACTTATTTCTAAAGCTGCCATTTCCCTTGCCATAGGCTTTTTGAAATAATAGAATTTATTTGCTTTTACAGGTTTTACACCTTTTTCAAATATAATACACAAGTCATTATCCATTCTTCTCAATTCGTCTGGTGTCATTAATGCTCTTGCCATTATTTGATCTGAATCGCTTGTTCCTGTCTTTTTATGCTCTTTATCCCTATTTGTTGATATACTTTCATGTGATATTGTTTTTTCTCCTAATGCTTTTGAGAAATATTCAACTGTTTTTTGTGAGTTACTTCCTAAAAATACATGAGTATCACAGTTACCAATAATTGTTTCATTAGCCTTTTCATATATTGCTTCTAATTGGTCTAGGTTTTGTAAAATAACACTAAATGATATTCCTCTACTTCTTGATGTTGATATTTTTTTATCAAAATCTGGTATTCTACCAATGTTGGCAAACTCGTCTAGTATGAAATATGTACGTTCTTTTAGTTTTCCGCCATTATTATCTGCAAAGTCATATAATTGTTGTATCATCTGTGCGAAGAATATTGTTAGTAAGAAGTCATATGCTCCATGTGTATCTGATGAAATTACATATACTGCAGTTTTTTGACTTCCTATTTCCTCAAAGTCTATTGTATCTGTTGAAGTTAATTCTGCAATTTCTTTTGAGTCGAATTTTCCTAGTTTTGATTGTAATGTACTCAAAATAGAACTATATGTCTTTTCCGGTGCAATTTCTATTGATTTATAGTTCATTCTAGCTGGATGGTCATATGGTAATTGACTCATTAATTCGGTAAGTAAGTTGCTTCCACCATTTGAGTTTGCTGCTCTTACCATTTCAGCACAACTTGCTAAGTTTTGCTCTTCTTCTGGTCTTGTTGCCATTAAGTAATATATTAATGCTTTAAGTAATGTTTCTGCAGAGTCATCCCAGAATGGGTCTGAACCTCCACCTTCTGATTTTTGTCCCTTTACTATTGTGTTTGCAATTACGTCTACATCTATTTCTGATGATATGTGTAATAATGGGTTATATCCATCACTGAACTGCGGATGTACAAGGTTTAGGACTTTTATTTTATATCCATGTTCTTTTAAATATCCTGCTGTTCTATCATATAACTCTCCTTTTGGATCTGTAAATACATATGAACCTAGCATTTGATGTGCATTTGGTATTGAGTATGATGCAGATTTACCAGAACCTGACCCTCCGACTACTAGTACGTTTACATTTCCTCTTTTATCTAGTGGTAAATAGTTATTTTCAGCAAGTATTATTCCTGATTTTTTACTTAATACCTCATATTGTTCTCCATGCTCACTCCAGTCACTTGAACCGTGTTCTATATCATCATATTGATGTTTTGGCATTAATCTTATTATTCCAAATGCTACTATTATTGTATAAAATAATGTAAATCCAAATAAATTTTTTAAATAATATCCAAATAAATTATTTGAAAAAATCGCCTTAAAACCAGTTAATGGACTTGTAGTTGTTTTCATATAAACTCTTAGAAATTCATCCATATTGAATTTATCTAATATTTTTATTTGGTAACATCCACAAGTCCAAGGCATTATTACCATAATTGCAAGCAATACCCATAATGCTACTGCTACAATTATTGTTGTTTTTCCTTTTTTAAATGCTCTTTGTAATTTATAATTCATAAATTTTCACCCTTTTCTTTTGGTTATCTACTTTTTACTACCCCTTTCGAAGTATTGCTTTTTTCTTTATCTTCTTCTACTGTCTTTATAGATGCATCTTCTGAACGACGTGGCATTGCAGCTTTGTAATTTTTTACATCAATTTTCTTTTTATTATCTCTTTTATTCACTCTTTGCTTAACTTCTATTGCATAAGTTTTAATAGATGGATTTTCTTCCCATAAGCACTCTTTATCCTTTGCTTCTTCAGGTACGCCTTCGTTTACAAATCTCTCCATTTCCTTTACCCTAGCCTCTTTTTGTTTTTCGGTCATTATAGAATTCCTCCTTAATTTTTATCATCTCTTATTTCAAACGCAAAATAAGATTTATTAGGTTTTAATTTACATTTTCCCTTTACTTCGTCAGTTTCATCATCATAATAAAGAACTGGCTTTATTTCTTCTGTAGTTTCTGGGTCTATTATTGTAATAGCTCTTTTAAAGTTTGGTGTATATTTGAAGTCTTTTATTTCTGTTTCTTCTTCAGAGTATAATGTGTCAAACTTAAATGGAACTGGCTTTTTTGAGATTTTTACCTCATCATTAATAAGTAAACCATTGTTAATTACAACTTTTTCTTTTGCAAAAGAAAATATAACTAACTGGTTTCCATTTTCAAGTGGTTCCTCAACATAAAATGTTTTTTTCTTTAAATCTCCAACTAATTGTTCTGTTGAACGTAATCTTTGAACTGTATATTTTGGATATTTTTTTAAATATTCCTTTTTTGTTTTAAAAACTTCATATATAACTGTATTTACTCCTTTTGGGTCTGTTATACTAAAATGTTTTCCTTTCCATGATTCCATTTTATTTTCCTCCATTTTCTATGATTTTATTACATAGATTTTTCCTTCGTTTAACCACTCTTTTATTATAGCAGTTTTTCCGTTTTATGTCAATAGAGCTTAGGAAAATCTATATTTTTCTAGGATTAAAGCTCGAAACTGTACTTAATTTTTCAAATAATTTTTTTTCTTCTTCATTTAATTTTTTTGGTACCATAATATTGATTTTTACAACCAAATCTCCTCTTCCGCCTTTTCCATCTTTGTAACCCTTTCCAGATATTTTTAAAACTTCTCCGGTTTCTATCCCCTCTGGAATATATACTACTGTTCCATCATCTATAGAATAGACTGTTGTTCTTGTACCAAGTGCTGCTTCCCATGGAGTTAAATATAAATTTGTATATAAGTCATTTCCTCTTAATTTGAATTTATCGCTATCTTTTATATTTACTTTTATAAATAAGTCTCCATTTTTACCGCCATCTATTCCTTCTTTGCCTTGTCCTAAAAGTCTTATTTTTTCGCCACTTCTAAGTCCCGCTGGAATTGATACTGTAAATACTTTCATCTTTCCATCAACTGTTCTTAATGAGATTTTTTTGTCTAATCCATAAAATACTTCTTCTATATCAACATCTATGCTTGTTTCTATATTTTCTCCTTTTATTGGATTTTTTTCTATTTTACTAACCTTCTTTTGTATTATATTTTCTGTTGTTCCAAAAAACATATTAAAGAAATCCCCAAATGATGAATTGTTTTTTTGATTTTCTTCTTTGTATTGTTGTTGCTTTACTTTCATGTTATTTCTGTTCCATATTCTATCATATTTTCTTTTTGCTGTGCTATCTGAAAGTATTTTGTATGCTTCATTTATATCTTTTATTTTCTCCTCAGCTAATTTGTCTTTAACATTTAAATCTGGATGATTTTTTTTAACTGCTAATCTATAAGCGTTTTTTATTTCTTCTGAAGATACTCTATTTGTCTTTAGTTCTAATATTTTGTAATAATCTTTAAAAACCATCTCTTCTTTTTAGCCCCTTTAGCTAATTCCTCCTTTTCACGTTTATTACAAGCTTTCAATCTTGCATTTGTATTGTTTTTTCCAAATTTAAAAGTGATTTTATTATATCAAGGAAATAAAAAAAAATCCATAGTTTTTATGGATTTTTTCTATTTATTTTTATTCTATTAAACCAAATCCTGTTGATATGAATCTCGTTTTGTGTGCTCCTGAACTATCTACAGGATCATTTATTAACTCATAATTAACTGTCATAGCTGTAGATGTTCCTCCATCTAGGTTTGCAGCATTATATGCTCCGTAGTTTTGCATAATTTCTATTAAATCGTCCATGTCTGCTCCCGGCCTTTTTACTGTTCTTCCATCTACTACTAAAAATAGAACTATACCATCTTTTCTTTGACCGATTGCTGTACGTGGGGCAGTTCCCCAACCACCATTTCCAACAACTCCTGATTTTTTACCATTTACTATTAAAAATGGTCCACATGTTACGGCATCCCTAATTTTTAGCGACCTTGCTGATTCTTCTGTACATTTGGATGATAATACAAGTTTGTTGTTTATATCAAATCCTATTATTCCACCTGCTCCAGCATAATAATATGAAGTTACAAGTCTTCCTTTGGAAAATGTAATTCCTAATGGGTTTGCAGCATTACTGCTATAATTTGGATCATCAAATCCTCCACCATTTATTGCTACAACTGCCTTATTGTTTTTTGCCATTGTTGTTAAATACTGTCCACTTGTTCCAATTTTTGATGTAACCAATGTTCTGACTTTTGATGGGTCATATATAGCTGCTAAATATCCAGAATATCCTTTTCCATTTATTTCTATAATTTTATATGTATCCTCAGGATTATCTTTTTCAAGTATTGCCCTTTCATATTCATTTTCATATGTTTTTTCCTCCTGGACTCCTACAACAATTGCATTTGTATCTGTGTCCTCTTGTATTTCATCTACTCTGTTTCCAGCCATTACTGCATTTATTGTATCTTGATCATAAAAAAAATATGCAATCCATTGATGTGTCATTGTCGTCATTGCAGTTGTTATTAGCCAGTCCCTAAAACCACTATACGGACCATATAATAATATTCCTAACGAACTTGCACCTATTACAACCAGTATAGCTAAAGTTATTAATATTCTTTTTATTATTTTTCTGAATTTTGATTTTCTTGTTTTCTTTTTTTTATTACTATTTTTTTCCTCATATTCATTGAAATTTATTTTTTTTTCTTTTTGTTCTCCCATTATTTGATTCATATGTTTTCCATCCTATCTTAATTTATTTGTATTTTTTATTTTACTATATTAACTCCATAACTTCAACACTTTTCGACAAAAATTTACTTAACACATTTTTCCATCAAAATTATTTTTTCTTCATTTGCTGTATCAATCCTTGATTTTACGCCGATCGGTATAACTTGTTTTTCCGCAATATGTCCGAAATTTTCTGACTTTATAATTGGAAAATTATAATTATTTTCTAAAACATCTAGTACAATATTTTCTAATTTTATTTGACTTTCATGTTCATAATTTCCAATCCATAATCCTTTTATTTGATTAAATACTCCATTTTGTTTCATATAATAAAGAAAATTACTTTCAAATTTCGGATTTGATTCCTCTCCCAAATCTTCTATAAATAATATTTTATCTTTAAAATCAATACTATATTTTCCACAAACCATTTCTCTAATACAGCTTAAATTTCCACCAATTAATGTTCCTTCTGCTTCTCCCTGTTTTATTACTTTAAAACTTTTTGGGTTCATATTTAAACTCAATTTTCCATTCATCATTTTATCAATTATATCATTAAATACACATCTGGCATCCCAATCTGAAATTGCTTTGAATGTTGAACCATGGAATGTTGTTAAACCTGTTTTTTCATATATCATGTTAAGTAAAAATGTAGAATCACTAAACCCGCTAAATATTTTTGGATTTTGTTTTATCAATTCATAATCTATATATTCAAAAATTGTATTAGAATTTTCTCCACCTTTGGCGCAAAATATAGCTTGTACATTCGAATTAGAGAAAGCTTCATTTAAATCATTTGCTTTTTCTCTTGGCGTTGCTCCATATCCTAATGTGTTTGAATATATATTTTTACCATATATTACATTTATTCCATATTTATTAAACATTTTTTCTGTTTCTTTTAAAAACTTTGTATCATCTTCATTTACTGCATTTGATGGTGCTATTACTGCTATTGTGTCTCCTTTTTTTAATTTATTTGGTATCATATTTACCTCCTTTTTTCTCTTTTGATGACCTTTTTTTGTTACTTTTCCCTTTTAGGGATACACTTTTCGGGAACATTTTTTAATTTAATGCTATTAGTGCCGTTGCTAAACCATAATTTGCACCCTCTGCTCTGAATGAATGTACTTTATCTTTATTGCATACTGAACAAATCCCACAGTCTTCTATATTTTCTTCTAAAATACCAATATTTTTTAATATTATTTTATTTATTAAAACAGTATCTATATACCATTTTTCTTCTTTTTGTGTAATAAATTTTTCTGTATTACCTAATTTTTCAAACTGATTGTAAAACATTTCATATACATCTCTATCAACCTCAAAATGACATTTTCTTATACTCGGACAAATACATACTATAATGTCTTTCGGATTGCATCCGTAGTCTTTTTCCATCTTTTTAACAGTTTTCACAGATATTTCTTGTAGTGTTCCTCTCCAGCCTGAATGTACATTTGCAATAACTTTTTTCATAGGATCAAACATTAATAACAATATACAATCAGCATTTGTTGTTGCTAGAATTATTTGTTTTTTATTTGTTATTAATCCGTCTGACCTTACATTTGTATCTATTATTTTGCTTTCTTCTACAGAATTAATATTCATTATATTATCAGTATGAGCTTGACTTGCTTTTACAATATTTTTATAATCTAAATTATTTGCCTCACATAATAACATATAATCATTCATATTTTTTTCATATTCATCTTTAGGCAAAGACTCCTTATTTACTTTAAAAGTTCTATAATTTTTATCTGTTCCCAAAGAATAGCAATGAGAAATTAAATCAGAATATTTTTGTAATTTTTTAAATTGTAAAAATTCTTGATTTTTCTTTTTTATGTCTAAAACAACATCATTAGATAAATCCATAAATTAATTCTCCTTTTCTAATTTTTCAAAAATATCTTCTTTTTGTTTTTTATTAATAAAATTATATTCTGTCTTAAAAATTCCTGAATTAAATCCACATACATTTTTATAACTGCAATATTCACAAGGTGTTTTTTTATTTTTATAATATGGATTTAATCTAATATTACCACTTAATATTTCTTCAGATATTTCTTTTATAGTATTAATTACATATTTTTGTAATTTTTCAAATTCTTCCTTAGTTGCAATACTGCTTTTTTTAGGACTTAACATTTCCGATTTATCCATATATGCCGGGATAACTTTCGACTGTGTTCCTGCCATTAAATTATTATCTTGCATTTTTGCCACCCTAACATCTGCTAAAATTAAGCCTTTCATTTTGAAGTTATTTTTTATTTTTTCTTCTATTTCTTCATCTGTCATTTTTTTACCAGAATTAATCATTTGCTCTAATAAATTAAAATATAAAATTCCGGCTGGAATAAAATCTTCTATTTTACACATTGCATCCAAATATGTAATTAATTGTAATTGAAGTCCGGCATATATATTTGTATAATCAATATCTTTAATAGATGATTTATAATCAATTATTCTTATATATTTATTATTTTCATCTTTTGCAATGTCTATTCTATCTATTTTCCCAACAATTTCTACGGTCTTTCCATTTTCCAATTTTATTTCAATTGGTTTATATGTTCCCTTTTTCTCATCAAATGCAACTTCTGTTCCCTCTACCTCAAAATCTCCTGATTTTAATCCTAAAATTATATATTTTAATGCTTTTAAAATAATTCTCTTTAGTCTTTTAACTAATAATTTATATTTTTCTGTTGCTGTAAAAATATAATTTTTATTATTATTTAATTTTTCATCAATTATTTTATTTACTATTTTTTCTATTTCTTCATCTTCAATATTTTTTATATTTATTTTATTATTTTTTGTTTCTTCGAAAAATGAATTTATTACTTCATGCATAAAAGAACCAGTATCAAGATTTTTCACTTTTAATTCTTCTTTTTCTTTTATTTTTAAACTATATTGTAAAAAATATTCATATGGACATGATTTAAATGTTTCTAATTTAGATACACTTGTTTTTAATTTAGTTCCATATAATTTTTGAATATTTTCTTTTTTTATTTTTTCCGGCATTTTTAATTTTTTAATATAATTCAAATTATTTTTTAATATTTTTTTATAATTATTATTTTCATTAAAATATTTATAAAATAAAAATAAATTATCATTTTTTATTTCATCATTTTCACAAATTATTTTTGAAATAAAATCTTCATATAATTCTTTTTCATTTACAAAATAATTTTCTTTTTCTAAAATATCATTTTGTTCAATTAGGTTTGGAAATATTTTTTTGATTTTTAAAATTAATGTTGAAGGTCGTAATGATTTTCCATCAGTATCTGATTGACAATATGATAAAATTATTTTTTCTTCTGCAGTCGTAAATGCTTTATAAATATTAAAATTATCATCATATAAATTTTCCAAAGTTCCTTTTGCAAGTTCAATATTTTTTTCCTTTAAAACCTCTCTATCCGTATCATTTATAAAGCCCTCATCTTTGTTTACACTTGGAAAACTTCCATCATTTAAACCTATTATAAATATTGCTTTTACCTTATGTGTTCTTGACCTTTCAGTATCACCTACTGTAACTCCATCTTGACTGGCTGGAATTTTTCCAAGGCTACTATTTTTTAAACCTATTTTAAATATTTTATAAAAATTATCTAATGTAAATTCTTCATCATTAAATATATTTGAAATTTCATCAAAAATATTTATTATGATTTCATAACTTATTTTATATTCTTTTGCTAATTCAAAATTATTTTTGTTTTCTAATTCTTTTATTTTTTTATTTAATTTATTTTCTATATTTTCATTAATTAAAAATAAATATAATTCTTTTATTATATTTTTTACATTTTGTTTTTTATTTATTTTTTTCTCCAAATTAATTATCGGATTAATTATTTTTTTTCTTAATTCATTTAAATAATTAATTTCTTCTTTATTTATTTCATAAATAAAATCTTTTTTAAATTTATTATTTTTTATTCCATATTTAATACAATATTTTTCTAATTTAAAAATATCATCTTCATCAAATTCTGAGAAATTAATTTTTAAATAATTAAATACAGATTCATAAGAATAATTTTTTATTATTATTTCTAAAATACTTAAAATATATCTAATTAATATATTTTGATTCAAATCTTTTTTTTCATCAATAAATACTGGTATTTCATATTTTGTAAATATCGCTTTTATTAATGAAGAATATGTATTTACATTTTTTGTAATTATTCCTATTTCATTAAATTTATAATTATTATTTTTTACTAATTTAATTATATTTTTTGCAACATATTCAATTTCAGAATATTGATTTTTAGATAAAAATACATTTATATTTTTTATTTCTTTTTCATATTTTTTTATTTTTAAATTATATAAATAATTTTCCAAATAAATTAATTCTTCATTTTTAAATCTATTTAATTTATTCAAATTTACCGTTTCTATTTTTTCATCGTCATTTAATAATTTTAATATTTTACTTAATGTAATTTTATTTGGATAAAAAATATCTGTATCTGGATTAGAATTTAATTCTAAATTATCTATACAAAATGTTATTGTTACATTTTTTGAAATATTTAATAATTTTTTTATTATTTCTAATTCTTGTTTTGTATATCCAACAAATTCATCTATATAAAATATTGCATTTTTAAATAAATTTATTTTTTCTATATTTTCCGATAATTTTGTTAATAAATCTGTTTCATCAATATATTTATTTTCTATATTATTATTAAATTTTTCATAAATTAAAATTAAATCTTGTAATTTTATTTTCAAATAATTATCACTTATATTTTCCGTTTCTTTTTTTAATTCTTCAATCGAAACCTGATTTTTTTTAAATTCAGAAATAGTCCTCATTGCCAAATCTATATTTTCATCTGACTTATTTAGTAAATTCAAATTCTTTTTTTCTTTTTGCAAAATAGAGTAAATAAGCATCGACTTTCCACATTTTGTTAAACTATTGTGGATATTTCCTCCAACTTCATTCATTACCCTATATGCCATTCTATTAAATGTAATTACTTCTGCATTTATTACAGATTTTTTATTTTCCATTAACTTTTTTTCCGCCGTGAACGAAAATTGTTCTGGAGTTATTATATATATTTTGTTTTTTTCGTTTCGTTTTATTTTCTCATTTATTTCATTATAAATAAAACTACTTTTGCCAGTACCTGCTTTTCCGTAGATAATTCTTAATGGCATTTTTATCACCTTCTTTTGGCAAATTATATAAATTTTATAAACAAATGTCAATGATTGTAACAATATCCAAAAAAATATTTTAAATACAAATTGATTTTCTAAATCTATTATAGTATAATTTGTCTAGGATAAAATTAAAGGAGAAATACGTTTATGAAAAAAGAAGTTTTTGATTTTTATGATAGGACCTCTCTTAAGTCCTACAATTTAGATAAAACAATGCAAGACCAATTAAATGCTTTAGGGGCACTTGATGTCTTTACTAGAAAACATTGTGAGAATGTTGCTGCAATTACTTGTCGTCTATGCGAATATTTGCATTGTTCAAAGGGATTTACAGAATATTGTACAATTTGTGCTTATTTACATGATATTGGTAAAATATTTATTCCACCAGAAGTTTTGCAAAAACCTGGGAAACTTACAGATGAAGAATATGAAATTATAAAAACTCATACAACAATAGGATATGAAATGTGCATGAAAGATCCTAAATTACGTCCATATGCTGCCGGACCATGGTATCACCATGAGGCACTAAATGGGTCAGGATACCCTAGGGGATTAACAAAAAAGGACATTCCATATGAAGGGCAAATCATTCGTGTTGCAGATGAATATGATGCAATTGTTAGTAAACGTCAATATAAATCACATATAGGAATTTCAGATACATTAAAAATATTGATAGAAAATACTCATCCAAGTGAGCCTATAAAATCTTCTACTGTTTTACAAGAAGTTGCTAATAATGCAAAACTTGGAAAAAACAATCCTGCCATTGTTAAGGTTTTACTTAAAGTTGTTTTAGATGATATTTATTATGAAATATCATGTGCACAGGATTATGTTGATTATTTAGCTGAAAATATAAAGCGTTTAGAAAAAGTTGAAAAATACTATAAAAAAATGAATGAAAGTAAAAAAGAAGATAAAAAAAATTATTATCTTGAATATATGAAAATTTATTTACAAGAAAATGAAACTGTAGGAAACTTTTTTAGTATTTTAGATAACTATAAATCTGCTTACCAAATAAGAAAAGATAAAATTGATACACTATATAATGAAGTTAAAGTAATAAAAAAATTAAATGTATAAATATAAAAGAAAAATTAATTTTTGTGTAAAATTAATTTTTCTTTTTATTTATTCACCTAACCCAAAACTCACACCTAAAGCATTATTTATTTTATTCATAACCAATTCATCATCAATATGACCAATTTTTTCTTTTAATCTACTTTTATCTATTGTTCTAATTTGTTCTGCTAAAATAACAGAATTATTTTTTAGTCCTTGTGCATCTCCATTTATTTCTATGTGTGTTGGAAGTTTTGTTTTATTTGTTTGTGATGTAATTGCAGCTGCAATTACTGTTGGACTATATTTATTGCCTAAATTATTTTGTATTATTAGAACAGGTCTAACTCCACCTTGTTCTGAACCTACCACTGGACTTAAATCAGCATAAAACATATCTCCTCTTTTTATTGTCATAATATTCACTCCCATTATTAGCGTATTTTTAAGTCTATATATTCGTAGATAAATTTTGAAATATGGAAATAAATATTTATTCCATTTTCTAATTTAATTCTATACTATTATATTGTATGTTTATTGTCGTATTTTGGTTATTATCCTCAATTATTAATTTAGTAGGTAATTTATTTTCTTTATTTATGTACAATATTTTATTTTCTGTATATTTATTATTATTACTACTTTTTGTTTTCATTATTATTTCTTTTTCATTTTCTTCATAGTTTGATTTTTCATATTTTTTATAATCATCTATAAAGGTATTTAAATCCAAATAATTTTCTCCAATTCCCTGATAATTTTCAAATATTGTTGATAAATTCAAACTTGAATTTTCTATTTTTAAATTGCCATCTTTTTTTATTATTTTTACTCCCGCAATATTAGTTGGTTCAACAACTTCTTGAATAGCCTCATTTTCTTCATTAAATTCTTGATTTAAAATATATTTGTTTTTATTTTTATTACTATTAACTTGTACCGAAACATTTGCTTTATATTTTTTTACATTCAAAATATAATCTACGATTTCCTGACTATTCATATTGTTTCCATTTTTGCTTTTTTTAATCACATTTTTAAAAATAAATATTCCTGAAATTATTACCAATAATATTATAATTATAAAAAATATTTTTTTATTAATTTTCATAAATAAAACCCTTTCTTTTATAAATTTATTAATACATTTTTATTCAAGAATTTTATTTATATACATTAATTTTCTATTTCTGTCCCTTGAATACAACGTCTATATTGTGGTTCATTTTCTACACATGTTATTAGTGTTATTTTATTTTCATCTGTTTTTTCCAAATAACTCCAATCTGTGTTTTGTATTATTTCTATTTTGTCAATTTTATATGTTTTTTTGTAATCTAAATATTTGTATATTATTTCATCATCTATTTTTAATTTTTTTAAATTTTGGAAATAATTATATTCATACCCTCTATTATGTCCTGCTAAACCTATATTTCCCGTAGTCAAATCTGTTTCTAAAAAATGTCCTATTTTTGTATTTAAAGTATCCCCATCTGTTCCCTCTGCGATTGGTGCTTTTAAATTAATTTTTGGAATTTCTATATACCATTTTTCTAACTCTTCTTCTGGTATGTCTGTTTTTGTTTTCGACTCCGTCTTTTTTATATTTATATGAGGAATAATATCTGGTATATTTTTTTCTGAAATATTTAGATTTTTTATAGAAAAAATATTTAGAATTAAAAATATTATTATTGTAATAATAAAACTAATTATATTAATATATTTATTCGTGTAAATCATATTTTTTATTGAAATAAGCATTTATATAATAACACATTTTTCTATTTTTGTAAATAAAAAAATTTCGACATAATTCTACAAAAAATTACATCGAAATTTTTATTATAAATTTATTTCTATTATTTTATCTAATAATTCACTATATTTATATCCATATTTTTCAAATAATTTTGGATACATACTAATTTCAGTAAATCCCGGCATTGTATTTATTTCATTTATATATATTTTACCTGTATTACTTTCAACAAAGAAATCAACCCTTGAAAGTCCATTTCCATCAATTGCTAGAAATGCTTTTTTAGCCAATTTTTTTATTTCTTCTTTTTGATTTTCAGAAATTCTTGCTTCCATTAATGTTTCAGATTTTTGGTCATTGTATTTAGAATTAAAAGAATAATATTCTCCTGCCGGCACTATTTCTCCCGGATTCGTAACTTCTATTTTTCTCTCATCATTTCCAAGTACTGCACATTCTACTTCTTTGCCTATAATTCCTTGTTCTATTAAAATTTTATTATCAAATTTTGCTGCTTCTTCTATATTATGTTTTAGCTCTTCGCTATTTTCACATTTATTCACTCCTACAGATGAGCCTGAATTTGATGGTTTTACAAAAATAGGGTATTTTAATTCTTTTTCTATCAAAGCAATTAATTCATTTATATTAATGTTTTTTTCATCCATATTATTGTCTATGAAAATATAATCCTTATTTTTATATTTTTTTACATATAAATATTTAGCCTGATTTATTTTGGCTTTTTCAAAAATTATTTTTGTATATGCTTTATCCATTCCAACACTTGAAGCTAATACTTTGCATCCTACATATTTAACTCCCGCAATCTCAAATAATCCTTGAATTGTACCATCTTCCCCATAAAGACCATGGAGTACTGGAAATACAATATCTAATTTTTTTAAATATTTTATTATATTTTCAATTTCTTTCTTTTCCTCATTTTTCTCTTCAAACCATCTTCCATCTTCTGAAATAAAAATCGGATATATATCATATCTTTGCTTATCTAAATTATCCAAAACAGATTTTGCTGATTTTCTCGAAACCTCTCGTTCCGTTGATTTTCCACCATATAAAACACCTAGTTTAATCATATTACCAACTCCTCTTTATAACTTTTTTAAACTTTCTGCAATTTCAAATAGTTTCATACCATTTGATGCTTTTATTAAAACTACGTCTCCACTTTGTAAGTTTTGTTTTAAATCGTTAAATAGTTCTTCTTTATTCTCAAAGTAAAAAATATTTTCTTTTTTGTATCCCTCTTTTTCAGCTTCTTCTCCTATGAATTTTGCATAATTTCCAACTAGATATAATTTATCTATTTTATTTTTGTAAATTTCTATTCCAACTTCTCTATGTAATTTTTCTGAAAATTTACCAAGTTCAAACATATCTCCTAAAACTGCAATTTTTCTTTCTCCGTGCATATTTCTTAAATTTGTGATTGATGCTTTCATGGACTCGTAGCTTGCATTATAGCTATCATTTATAAGTATTATATTATTTTTTAAGTGGTTTATTTCCATTCTTTTTGCAGTTAATTTAAAATCTTTAATTCCATTTTTTATTTCTTCGTTATTTAAATTTAATAAATTTCCAACAGCCGCACCACATAGGGCATTTAATATAAAATGTTCTCCTCCTACTGGTACTTCTATATTTATTTCTTCATCTTTATTTTTGCAAATAAATTCGCTTGAATTTTCTTCTAAGTTTATATTTTCTGCCTTAAATTCGCTTTCATTTTGTATTCCGAATGTATGTATTTCTATTTCTCCTTTATTTTCTAAATACCATTTATGTAGTAAATCATTATCGTTGTTTATGACAATTCTTTTTTTACTCATTCCTTCTAATATTTCTAGTTTTGCTTTTAGGATATTTTCTCTTGAACCTAAATTTCCAATATGAGATGTTCCTATATTTGTAATTACTGCAATATCTGGTTTTGCAATTTGGGTTAGATAACTTATTTCGCCTAAATGGTTCATCCCCATTTCTATTACTGCAATTTCTTCTTCTTGTATTCTTAGAATTGTAAGTGGTAAACCTATGTGATTATTGTTGTTTCCTTCTGTTTTTAAGACTTTGTATTTTTGTGAAAGTACATTTGCAATTATGTCTTTTGTGCTTGTTTTTCCTACACTTCCGGTTACTCCAACCACTTTTAGATTATATGTATTTTTTAATATTCTCATCTTTAGGCTTGCCATTTCGCCTATTGCTTGGATTGTATCTTCTACTTGTATGATATTTTTGTTTTGTTTTTGGTATTTTTCTATATCTTCTAAGTCTATTTTGTTTATTATTACAGTTTCTGCTCCATTGTTTAAGGCTTCTTTCCAAAATAAACTGCCATCAAATTTTTCGCCTTTTATTCCTATGTATGTATCTCCTTTTTTTATTGTTCTGGTGTCTTTTGAGTAGTTTTTGCATTCGTGTTCTATATCTCCTATTATTAGTTTTCCTTTTGTGCATTTTAGTATATCTTTTATTTTTAAATTCATTTTTGCCTCCTGTTTGGTCTAATTTTTTTTATTATAGTATTAAAATATTAAAATTACAATATTTTTGTGATATTTATTAGTAATAAATCTTATATTTTATGCTATAAATTCGAGTATCTTGTTAATACAAAAAAAATGCTAAAAATATTAAAATAATATTTTTAGCATTTCAAAACTAACTATTTACACTTCTATTTGCTATCTCAATAGCCTTAGAAACTATATTACCACAAGTTTTAGATGAAACATTTTCCCATCCTCCATCTTTCTTAACTTGGTCATATACTCCAAGTTCTCTTGCTATTTCCTCTTTTAAATTTTCAGACATTAGCTTACTATTCTTAGACATAATAAATCCCCCTTTGTAGAAATTATTTTTGATTTCTTTCTACAAAATTATTATTTGCAAATTTTTATTTATTATAACTATATAAATTTATCAAAATTTGTTTTTTTTGACAAAAAATAAACGGGCTAAAACTCAGCCCGTTTTTTCATCTTCTTTGAAGCTCAATTACACCTATCGGTGCTCTCAGTTGGAAGTGATAACATTCATCGAATCCTTCCATACTCAGGTATTGTAATACCCATTTTCGGATATGTGAAAATTCCCACGAATTCCACTTATATATCCTGCGACTTACAATACTGTCACCCTCACCTTCTTTTAGCTCAAAGGTCATAGGGTCAATATTTATTCTCGCACCCTTTGGAAATTTATTTTTTTCCAACCAGAGTACGAACTCTTCTTTTAAGCGCGCTACCTCTTCGCACTGAGCTTCATTTATTGGAAGGACATCCTGTTTCTTCCAATAGCTTTCATAGTCTTTTCTCTTCATATGTTTTCTCCTATTCTGAATATGAATCTGTATTTACAGTTACATCTATATTATATCACATTTTATTTACATAATCAATCTCTACATCGTAAGTACCCCATTTGGAGTATTATACACAATCAAAATATCTTCCTCATCACCAGTTTCAGCATTTATATAAACTAAAAATTCACTATCATTAATCTTCCCCTTAAATTCATAGCACAAAATCTCAGTCTTATATTCCGTAGGAATCATAGCCATTCCCTCACTTTGGATATTCAAATCTTTATTCAATTTCTTTTTAGCATCATCAATTGAAATCACATTCTTAGATATTGACCTTTGAGTATGATTATTTAAATACCCTCTAGTTTCGATGCCCAAAATTTCTCCATTATCCAAAGCAACTTTAACTTTAATTAAATCTGGATACATAACCACATTATCTTGATTATAAGCATAATTAATTGTAATAATTCCATTTTCATTTAAATAATAAGTTTCTTTCATATTATTTACACCAAGGCTATTCAAAAATTCAAGGCCTTTTTTATTTGCGTCATCATAGCTTAAAGTTTCTTCTCCAACATCTCTATTGCAATTAAAATAAACAATATGTCCACCTTTTTTAGTTATTGCAATAGTAATATTTTCATCTTTTTGATTTTTTAAAGAAAAATTGTATGATGGTAATTCAGAATTTTCATTCTCACCTAAGCTTGAAATTTCTTTAATATTTTCACTACCAAATACTTCATTTATTTTATTTTTCGCATCATCCTCAGAAATATCATCTCCTGTTAAACCTTTAGGCTCAGTAGATGTTAAGTGTTCAGAAAAAGCACCATCATATATTAGACCAGAATATTCATGAAAATCTTCTTCTAGCGAACTAAACACATCGAAATTAGAACTTACAGCTTGGGCAAACTTGTCATTTCCGTTAGATTTCAAGTCTTTCCATGTAATAGAACCCTGTTCTAAATCTGATGCTAATTGATTTAACACATTTTTTAATTCTGTACTATAGTTATGAAGTTCTTCCAAATTTTTTAATTCCTCTTCACTCAAGTCTGTTCCTTTAATATTTTTTCTAGATAAAGTATAACTATAATCACTTACCTGATTTAAAAACTTCTCTGTCTTTTCAAGCTCTTGGCTTTCTATTGGAAGTCGTGCCAAATATGTTTGCGCAAGGTTTGCCTCTCTCCATAAATAAGTAAGTGTTTCTGCACTATGAGTACTACTTGCTGATATTGTGGATTTGGCTAAATATGTTTCCACATTTTGTACATAATTTACTAATTCATAAAAATTATTATTATATAAGTTTTTACTTGCAAGCTCTACCTCATTATTTTTCTTATATAAAAAATATCCCAAAAGTGCAATAATTACTGCCAAAACTGCAATTATTGACCACATTATAATTTTTTTAGCTTTTTTCATTTTCTAAATCCTTTCTTTATTAAAAATATCTTTTTTTATTTTGTATTAAATCAAAAAAATTATTCCAATTTTTTGATTTTTATGTTAAAATGTGAGTTGATTTAATATTATTTATTAAATTATATTTTTAACAAAAAAGGAAAAAATCGTATGAAAAAAATAATGATATCTTATGCCTCTTATGGTGGAGGTCATTTATCTGCAGCAAAAAATTTAAAAGAATATATTGAAAAGAATTATCCAGACACAGAAGTTTTTTTATTTGACTGCATGAAATATATAAATCGTGTAATAGACAAAGTATGTGGCTCTACATATTCAAAAATTACCACAAATATTCCTTGGTTTTGGGGAAAAATTTATTATAATACACAAGAGCCTATTTTTGAAAGAATTATGTCACTATCTAATAAGGTTCTTTCATATAAACTTGGTAGATTATTAAAAGATTTAAAACCAGATTTAATAATTTCTACACATTTTTTTGTTGGACACATGTGTACTATTTTAAAGAAAAAAGGCAAAATTGATGCAAAACTTGCAACAGTTATTACAGATTATGGTGAAGATCCTTATAATGAATGGACTTGTAATTATAAATATATTGATTATATTTTTGTTGCACATAATAAAATAAAAGAAAGATTAACTGAAAAAGGTGTTCCATCTAATAAAATTTTTGCAACTGGAATTCCTGTTTCTGATAAATTTTTGCAAAAATATGATAAAAACAAAACTTTTGCTGAACTTAGTTTAAATCCAAATAAAAAGACAATTTTATTTTTTGGCGGAGGAGAATTGGGACTTGGAAAATCTAAGACTTTGGATATTTTTGAGTATTTGGTCAAAAATTTTGAAAATATTCAAGTTATTGCTATTAGCGGAAAAAATGAAACTTTAAAAAATAGCTTTGAAAAATTGGTTGATAAATATAATAGACATGATGAAGTATGTGTTCTTGGGTTTACAGATAAGGTAGCTGAATTTATGGCAGGAACAGACTTAGTAATTACCAAACCGGGTGGTTTAACTTCAACCGAGGCCTTGGTTTCTGATTTACCAATTGTTGCTATAAATCCTATTCCCGGGCAGGAAAGTGAGAATGCTGGATTTTTGGAATACAATGGTGCCGCTGTTTGGCTTAAGAAAAATGATGATATTAGTTTTGTCTTGAAGGTTTTATTGAATGGTGATGGTAAACTGGCGGTTATGAGGGATTGCATTAAGAAGATTGCTAAGCCTAATTCTACTAGGGATATTTGTGAGGTTATTTTTGAATAATTTTAAAAATTTGACATATAATAAAATATGTGCTATTATAATTGCAACAACGTTGGAAAAAAGATGTCAATCAAAATAAGTAAAAAAGACTAGGTAACGAGCATAACCTAGTCTTTTTCGTGCTATTCTTCAAATAATATTTTTACAATTAAGTAAAGTATTACTAGTTTAAATAGCTTTAAGATGTCTTTCAAAATAAGTCCTCCTTCCTGCCACTAAGCAAGCCGGCACCAACTACTATAAGCCATTTATGTTCCTTTGTCAATACATAGATACGTTTTTTCACGTTTCATTTATTTTTTGATATTATATAAAGAGGTGATCTATCTATGAATTTATCCAATTTATCTGGTTCTAATTTAATTGCTCTTGCAAGTAGTCTAGCAATTTTAATTTCACAAGACTTAACCACAGATGAAATTGGGCTTTTAGCAGCTTTTTTTACTGCTTTAGGTGATAATTTAGCACTTTTAATTGCTTCTCCCTTACCCCCAAAAGATAGTACATAATTAAAATATAGACGATGTACCAAAAAGCTCCGGTTCCAATGGTACATCGCCTACATTTTAAAATTACATTTCTCTTCTACCCTCTAAAGCCTTAGTCAAGGTAACCTCATCTGTATACTCCAAATCTCCACCAACAGGAATGCCATGCGCAATTCTTGAAACAGTAATTCCAAGTGGTTTAATAAGTTTAGACAAATACATAGCAGTTGCTTCTCCCTCAACCCTAGGGTTTGTTGCAATAATAACCTCTTTAACATGTCCATCCATAAGTCTAGCTAAAAGCTCTTTAATCTTAATATCATCAGGTCCTATTCCGTTCATTGGAGAAATCGAACCATGCAAAACATGATAAACACCTTTAAATTCATGTGTTCTTTCCATTGCAGCAACATCTCTTACATCTTCAACAACACAAATACTCTCCTGATTTCTCTTAGGGTTTGAACAAATTGGGCAGGGGTCTGTATCTGTTATATTAAAACATTTACTGCAGTATTTTAAGTTCTTTTTAGCATTAATTATGGAATTTACAAAATCATTTGTTTGTTCTTCGTTCCAATCTAGAACATGAAAAGCAAGTCTGGCTGCTGTTTTATGTCCGTATGCTTGGAAGTCTTTCAAAACTTTCTATTAATTTTTCTATTGATGGTGCGTATTCTGACATTTTAAACCTTACTTTCTTTTAAATTACATTAATCCCGGAATATTGTATTTTCCCATAGCATCACTGCTTGCGTCATCAACTTTTCTTAATGCTTCATTTATAGCAGTTATTATTAAATCTTGTAACATTTCAACATCTTCTGGGTCAACAACCTCTGGTTTTATTTTTATTTCTTTTAAAACTTTAGCTCCACTTACCTTTACCTCAACTGCTCCTCCACCACATGATGCTTCAAATTCTTTGCTTGCAAGTTCTTCTTGTGTTTTTGTTAAATCTGCTTGCATTTTTTGAGCTTGTTTCATTATATTTCCTAGATTCATTCCTCCGAATCCTCCCATTCCTCCCGGGAATCCACCTCTTTTTGCCATTTTAAATCATTCCTTTCTTTTTTGTTCGTTTGGGACCGGTTCTTTTGTGAACATGTTCTTTAAAGAACCGGTCCCAAATGAACATTATATTATATTAAATGGTATATCATTACTTTCTACAAACTGTTCAAATTCACTTTCACTTGTTTTATTTTCTTGTTTTGTATCCACAAACTTAATTTGCATTTCTTTGCCGCAAGCTAAGTGTATTGTTTCTCTTAAGTTTTGTTTAATATCTGGCCTTGCTAAAAAGCCTTTTGCAACTTCATTCATTCCTTTTGGGAACTCAATTTCCAGTGTCATATCATTTACTTCTCTAGCAATTGTTCCTGCTAGATTCATATACATAAACATTTTTCCACTTGTTTTATAATCTTCTACAATTTTAGGCCAGTAATCTTGTGTTTTTCCTTGATATTTTGGTTTTGTTACAACTGTTGCTTTGTTAGGTTCTACATTGCTTGAGGTATCAAAAGCTTTAGCTCCAGAATTTGTCTGTACATTTGCATTTGCTACATTTCCGTTTCCTCTTGCTTTTACAAAATTACCAGCTCGTAAAAAATTTTCGATTTTTGTAACTCTTCTTTCTAGGTCTGCATTTTGCGTGTTCCCGCCACTTTCTGATGAATTTGTATTTGTTTTTACTGTTTGTTTATTACATAATTTTATTAATCCAGTCTGTAAAACAATCAATTTTTGTGTAGATAATTTCATACTGTTTTCTATATCCGATAATTCACATATTAAATTTATTAAGTCTAATTTTGATGTTTTATCAGAAATAATTTTTATTTTTTCTATTTCCTCATCATTATATAATTCTCTTTTTCCTGTTGATTTATATAGTAAAACATCTTTTATATATTTTATGATTTCCAAAACTAAATTATTTATATCTTTTCCATCATCTATAACTTCTTGTAAATTATTTAAGGTTCCCTCTACATCTTCATTTACTACTGCATCGACAATATTATTTATAAATACTGTTTTTGGAATCCCTATTAAATCCTTTATTTTATCTTCATCTATTTCATCAGTACCCTCTTGGCTACATCTTTCAAGTATTGATAGGGCATCTCTCATTCCGCCCTCTGCAAGCACTGCGATTAATTCTAATGCCTTTGGTGTTATTTTTATATCACTTTCTTTGCAAACATATTCTAAGTCTTTTACTATATCTTCATTTGAAATTCTTTTAAAATCAAACCTTTGGCATCTTGATAATATTGTTGCTGGTAATTTTTGTGGTTCTGTTGTTGCTAAAATAAATTTTACATGTTCTGGCGGTTCTTCTAGTGTTTTTAATAATGCATTAAAAGCCCCCGGTGATAACATATGAACCTCATCTATAATATATACTCTATATTTTGCTTTTGTTGGTAAAAAGTTTACTGCATCTCTTATGCTTCTTACATCTTCTACACCATTATTTGATGCAGCATCCATTTCAATTATATCTGTAAGCGAACCATCTAAAGACCCTTTGCATATTTCACATTCATTGCATGGTTCTCCATCCTTAGGGTTTAGGCAGTTTACAGCTCTTGCCAATATTTTAGCAGTTGTTGTTTTTCCTGTTCCTCTACCTCCATTAAATAGATATGCATGTCCTACTCTATCAGATATTAATTGATTTTTTAGTGTTTTTTTTATGTGTTCTTGTCCTACTATTTCTGAAAATTTTGTAGGTCTAAATTTTCTATAAAGTGCTGTATACCCCAAAACTTACACCCCCTAGAATATTAAAAATGGTGTGAAGCTAAATTCCTCTATGGAAAGCATTCCACACAAAAGTATCTACTTATTGCTGCTTCCTTCCGGACCTGACAAGGTTCATAGGCTTTTATTGGATGCCCTCCATACAAGAATTTAATTCCATACCATTTGCAATTATATAACGTATTTTTAATTTTGGCAAGTTTTTTTTGATTTTTCTTTTGTAAATTTTAATTTTCAATTCTTTTAAAAACTATACTTTGTAAATCTAAATATTCATGTCCTACTGTTCCGCTCTCGGAAATTCCCTCATTTGGAATTTGTATTTCAACATTATCTGCCCTAAACACTCTTCCTGAATTCAACGTAATTTCTATATTGAATTTTATTCTGGAAATCAAACTACTTTCATCTATGTTTAATTTATTAAGCAAATTATTATAATTGATTTCTGCATCATCATTTGAAGTATACGTACCAATATTATTATTTGCACATCTAAAAATTAAAACTCCGCCTTGATTTGATATTTCAAGCTTTTTAGCATCTGTTGATTTTGCTCCTTTGTATTCTAATTCATTAACTATATTTTCATCTTTATTTTCAAATAATACAGCATCATTAGAAATTGGCTTGTAAATTTTAATTTCTCCAACCATTGGCTTTTCTGCAATCGTTATATTTTCTATTTTTACAGATTTTATAGTTTCTTGTTTTTTATATTCATCATTTTTTTCTATATAAATATAAACATCATTATTTTGAATTACATTTATATCCCATTTTGCATCAGAGTTTTCCACATCTTGTCCATTAACTGTGGAAACTATTGATATTTTTGAAACTTGAAATGGCATATTGGTCTCGCCTTTTTCATCATAATTTAATACAAGCATTACGGCTGTAAATATTATTGCTACTATTATTATACATATTATACATATATTTAATATTTTTTTGCTAAATCTTTGATTTGCCATATTTTTCTCCTTTTTGACACATTGGGACCGGTTCTTTTTGCGTCTTTTTACTCATTTGTACTCATTTGGACCGGTTCTTTTTGTGCCATTTTTTATTTTTCTTAATTCTTTAAAAAATTCCTGAAGTAAATTTTTACACTCATCTTCTAATATTCCTTTTTCAAAACTCACATTATGATTAAACTTATAATCTGTAAACAAATTAAGTACAGACCCTACGGCACCAGTCTTTTCATCTGATGCGCCAATATATACATTTTTTATTCTTGAGTTTATTATTGCACCTGCACACATTGAACATGGCTCTAGAGTGACATACATGTCACAATCTATTAATCTCCATGAACCTAATTTTTTGCTTGCTTTTTGGATTGCAAGTATTTCGGCATGTTTTGTTGTATCAAATTTTGTTTCTTTTTGATTATGTGCTCTGGCTATTATTTTTCCGTTTTTTACAATTATTGCTCCTACTGGCACTTCCAATTTTTCGTATGCTTTTTTGGCTTCTTTTAGAGCCTGTTTCATGTATTTTTCTTTTTCTTGCAATTTTTTCTCCTTTTTGTTCGTTTTGGACCGGTTCTTTTGTGAACATGTTCATTTGGGACCGGTTCTTTTTCGAACACATTATATCAACAGATTGCAAAAATGTCAATTTATGGCAAAATTATTTGTAAGCACTTGTTCTGATATATGCATATCTTCCAGTTTTTACAACATAGACATAATCTACATTTCTTGAAATATTTTTTATTATTTTTACTTGTGTCTTTGCTAAATATGTGTATTTTTTCCCACTTAAATTTGATTTTGAATACAAATATGTCTTACTTTTTAATCTTTTATATTGACCAACAGTTCCTTTATTTGTACTTACCTTTCTATCTACCAGATAATTAGATGAAACCCATTTGTTATCTCCAATTCTGCTCCAAATTCCTTTTGTTTCATATATCGTAACTTCTTCTCCGTTATTTAATTTTCCAACAATTTTATTTTTTGTACTAGCACCATTTCTTATATTTAACCTACTAGATACTTTCACATATCGAATATAACTTGTAGGATTATTAGTAGTTTGATTTGCACTTAATTTTAAATCATATTTATAGCAAAAAAATCTTTTATAATTTGCATAATTTTTAAAATTATCTATACTACAATATACCGTATCTCCGCTTACACTTGCCTTTCCTCTTCTGGTTGAAGTTTCAAATTTTCCTGAATATAAATAAGGGTCATATATCTTTAAATTATTACCATCAATTCCATAAATCATAATATAGTGTCCACCGGTTGTAAATAAGCCATTTCCAACTGATGCTATAATGTAATTATTATTTTTTAATTTTTCTAACATTACACTAAAATTTGATGTTTCCTGATATTCTATATTAAATTCATCTGCAATTGCTCTATTGGCAGACCAATAAGTTCCGTTGTTTGGTGACCTATAACCATGTTTCACAAATACATCTGCTAATTCTGTTACAGACACATTTCCGACTATACTATCAATTACCATCGCAGCTGTTGCTACCCCACATCCACTTTTTCCTATAGTTTGGCTTTTATTATTTGTTACTGTATATGGATAATTTTTCCATCTGTTGTCAATTTGACTTACATATGTTAATTTTGGCTCTCCTGTTGTTTGCAAATTCCAACTTTGGGCTTTTCCTCCCTCATATGCTATCTCTCCTTGAAGCTCAAATCCTTCGTCTTCTACTTCTTGCTCTTCTAAGTTTTCTTCATCTTTAATTGTGATGTCTTGTGCCTCTATTTTGTTTTCTGTTTTGTTTTCTATTGGTATATTATCTTCTCTTTTATTTAGAGTAATTATTGTTATTGTTACAAACCCTATTAATATTAAAATCATTATCTTTACCATATTTTTCATAAATAAAAACCTCACTTTTGAATACTTTATATATTGTATTCTTCGTGAGGTTTTTGGGTTACTTTATTATTTCAGATTTCAATTTTTTCTCCATCTTGCCCAATTATAATATTACACTTTTCAATGCTCATTTCTTTAAAAGCTTCTGGTCGTTCTCCATGAATCGGTATAATAATCTTTGGTTTTACTAATTGACATATATGCTCTAATGACTTAAAATCTGCATGTCCGACTTGTATGTAAAAATATGTGATTTTTTGGTACAAAATCTTGTAAATATTTGTATTCCGTAAATTTTTCATCCAAGTATCCTTGCCACTGTGAATATATAAATATACTATTTTCAAATTTTTCCATCACCTTTTTAGATAAATAATTTGCTCTAACAAGCATTACAAAACTTTTCTCTCGCATTACATCTAAAAGATTATTTCCATAGCTATAAACCGTATTTTTAAATTTATATAATCCACTTCTTGAAATCTTGTCAATATACATTAATTGTTCTTTTTGATATTCATCACATACAAATAATCTATTAGTTTTTAAAGCTGCTTTATGAATAGCGGCAATTCTATCAATATTTGTACTGCTACATAAAACAAAATTATATTTATTTTCGCTAAAAATTTCTTCGGCTTTTCTTTGGATATCAAATTCCGTAATAATATCTTCTTTTTCCCTAGAAAGGGTTGTCCCCTCACATATAAGACAATCAACTTTTCCTACATATTTTTCTACAGCAGGAAAAACAGCTTTTCCTCTTTGTCCATGTGTTCTAAAGTCTCCTGTATGCAAGATTTTTTTATTATCACATTCTATTAAAAACATATGTGCATTAAATGCAGAATGGTCAACTTCTATTGGTGTTACTGTTATATCTTTAATTTTTATTCTTTCTGGTATTTTAAATGTTTTAAAATTCTCAATTATTTGTAAGTCCTCTTCTGGTATTATTTTTGATTTTGCCAATTTTTTCTGTATTATTTTATAAATTTCTTTTGATATTTCCCCAACATAAATTGGAATTTCCGGATTTATATTTTTATATAACCCAATATGGTCTCCATGATAATGTGTTACAAATACGGCATCAAACTCTGGTTCTCCGTAGGTTAACCCTTTAATTTTTATTTCATCTTTTTCTTGATTATTCTGTGATGGTAAATTTTCTCCTATATCTATTATTATCTTTGTTCCAGAATTTGACTCTATTTGAGTTATGCACCCACCAATTTGATGTGTTCCTCTGTGTATTATTACTTTCATTTTTTCTCCTACTTTATTATATTTTTTCTATATTCTGTCAAGTTCAAAAATTGTTCAATTGTTAATATGTCATTATCAAACATAATATTTCCAGCTGTAAATGCGCAATAAAATTTAACATTTACTTTTATTTTTCCTGAATCAAAACCTTCGTTCATTATATCTTCTTGTATTTTTTTAAGGTCTGATAATACGGTTGTTTTATGTCTGTTAATTCTTCTTTTGAAATATTTTTTATGTCTTTATAATGGTCATATAATCCACATTTATTTGATATGGCTTTTTCTCCATATTTCATTTCTATATTCGATTCATATATCCTCCTAAAAATCCAACGTTTTTAGCATTCTACATTAAAGCTTTTTTCTACTTATTTTCTTATATGCTACTTTTAAAATATCTTCATATTTATATTTTATTATTGTTTTATAAAATTCTCTTCTTATATCAGTTATACATGGGATTTCGTCTATTATTTTATTTATTTTTTCTATCTCTATTTTCGGATAAATTCTTATTAATGCCTCCACACAATCTTCATCTTTTAATGATGTAATAAAGTCATAATATTTTATTTTTGAACCATTATATTTTATTGATGATGATGTATTTTTTATACAATCTCTTAATAATCCCTCATTGTTTAATACTTCTGCCATTTTCTCATCTGTAAAAGTTGAAAATAAACACGAACCGCAATCATATACAGGAGCTAAAGTTAATTCTTCTGTCTTTATGTTTTTTATAAATCCAAAATTGCCATTATGTCTATCTGTATTTCCTATTAAACAGTCAACAATAAACATATCCCAGAAAAATTTTTTAAAAGATATTTTATCAATATTGTAAGTATTTAATTCTATTATATGTCTTATATCTGATAAATCTTTTTTTTCACCATCTGAATCTAAACTTGCATTTTCCAACTTTTCAAATTCTATTAGCTTTGTATTTTCTGTTGTAAAATCTTCACAGGCACATACATAAAATTTTCTATTTTCTTGATTATAATAACCTAAGTCAACTTTTTGTGTATTTATCCCTAATAATTCAAAAACCTTAGAGCCTATATATTCTGAATAAACATTGTTAATATAAGATATATTTAATTTTGGCGACCTATTTGAATCCGGAAATTTTACCAAATATTTTTTTCCACCTAAAATCATTGTTTTCTTCTTTTCACTTCCGTTATATTCAGGTGGAATTTCAGTTGCTTTATTAAAGTCTATCAATTCATTTTCGTTCAATATATGCACCTCCTATTTTACATTTTCATCAAGCCATTTTCTTACTTCTTCAATTGTATCTGCTTCTACAATTAAATCGTCGTCCTTTATTTCTGCTCCTATTCTTTCCCATTCTCCTCTATTGTATCTGTGTATGTTGTAACCTTTATATATTTCTAGTAATTCATCATATCTTCTTCTCATTGGGCCTTTGTATCTTAGGTCTTGTTCAAGAAATTCTCTTGGATTATAAAACATTTTCTTTTTACCCCTTAATTAAAAAAAGACTGTTTCCAGTCCTTTTTTTATTTTTTTTGGTGTTCCTATGCGGACTCGAACCACAATCGGTCGCTTAGGAGGCGACTGCTCTATCCTGCTGAGCTATAGGA
>CAKPNI010000006.1 GCA_934168355.1 uncultured Clostridia bacterium | reverse complement strand
GTCCCGAATACGAAAAAAGAAAGGAAAGTAAAAATGAGATACAACAAAATAAGAAAAATGGATATATCAAATGGACCCGGAGTTAGAGTATCAATATTTATGCAAGGATGCGCATTTAATTGCAAAAATTGCTTTAATCCAGAAACACATGATTTTAAAGGTGGAAAGGAGTTTACTGATGAAACAATAAACAGAGTCTTAGAATTATGTAATAATGAGAATGTAGAGGGGCTATCTATATTAGGTGGAGAGCCAATGCATCCTAATAATATAGAGGGAACAACTAAACTTGTTAAAGCATTTAAAGAAAAATATCCAAATAAAAATATTTGGGCTTGGTCTGGATATAAATTTGATAGGGATTTGGAAAATAAAGATGCTATGAATTATATTGATGTTCTTGTTGATGGACAATTTGTTGAGAGTGAGAAAAATCCTACTTTGGAATGGAAAGGTTCTAGTAATCAAAGGGTTATTGATGTTAAGGAAAGTAGGAAATGTCATAAGATTATAACTTTATAATATATTAAATGGACCATTATTTTGAAAGAGATATTTGAATAATGGTCTATTTTTATTTGAATGCAAATTGACATAAAATATGAAAGGTGTTATAATTTAGATAATTGCTTAATTTAGCTAAAAACAGAAAATGGAGGAAAAATATTATGCGGAAAAGAAAACATGAAGTAGAACACGATGAATTTTTAACAAAGTTTATTGAAATGACGGATTTTTTGGACAAGGCAGCATGCGAAAATAATTTGAATGTGAGAAAATCTATAAGGGAAACAAGTGGCCATCAGGACACAATTCAAATGAATAGGGAAGGCATTGAAGAACTTGAACAACAGGTTGCTGAAAATGAAGGCAAACTCCAAAAACACGATGAATTTATGAGGAAAAGAGAGCAAGAATTAGAAATTGCAAAGATGGAGCTCGAAAGTGCGAAGAGAAAAGTAAACACCTTAGAACGGAGTTTATCAGAAGCAAAAAAATTTCATAACAATCTTGAAACAGAAAAAACTGATATGCAGCTTCTTATAGAAAAACAAAAAAAATTTGATGAGAAATTGTCAAGAATTGTGTTACTTCATAAATCAGCTGAAGAAATAAAACGAAAAATTAACAACTACCAATTAGGGACAATGGTTGTTAATAGCTGTGACAACAATGGCTATATAAAAGATATTGTCAAACCTGACATAATCGTTAAACAAAAAGATGTTATAAATTTTTCTATTCAAGTACCTTATGATTTTGAAGAAAAGTATAATGAAAAAGAAAAAGAAAGCATAATAAAATACTGCAATTTAGTTATGAATGTTGTGTCACATGTGGATGACTATTCACGTATAAAATTATTGTATTGCAATGAAGATATTGCAAAAATTTTAGAAATGAATGGTATAGCATAAAGCATAATATTAAATTATCCAAGAAAAAACAGAGGATGACATTTTTGTTTACCTCTGTTTTTTATCTTAACAAAATCTTAATAAAATCTCTCTTTTATCTTAACAAAATATCTGTTATAATAAAAATGTTCACAAAAGAACTGGTCCCAAAAGAGCAAATGGGACCAAAAAGAACCGACCCCAATGGTCCCAAAGGAGGCAAAAAATGCAAAATATTCTAATAGTAGATGATGACAAAGAAATAGTAAAAGCAGTAGAAATATACCTAGAAAGAAAAAAATACCAAATATTCAAGGCATTTGATGGAATAGAGGCATTAGAACAGATAAAACAAAATGATATCAACCTAATAATTTTAGACATAATGATGCCAAATAAAGATGGAATAGAAACATTAACAGAAATAAGAAAAGAAAAAAATATACCAGTAATTTTACTTTCTGCCAAATCTGAGGATATAGACAAAATACATGGCTTAAACCTTGGTGCAGATGACTATATAACAAAACCATTTAACCCTGCAGAACTAATTGCAAGGGTAAATGCTTTACTTAGAAGATATACCAATTTTGAAACAGAAGAAACAAACAATAAAAACATAATAAAAAATGGTGAATTAATTATTAATGATGACTTAAAAAAAGTTACAATAGATGGAAAAGAAATAAAACTAACACCAACAGAATATAATATCTTAAAATTTTTAACAGAAAACAAAGGAAAGGTATATTCAATTGAAGATATATACCAAAAGGTTTGGAAAGATGACTATTTTGCATCAGATAATGTAATTGCAGTACACATAAGACATATAAGAGAAAAAATAGAAATAAACCCAAAAGAACCAAGATACTTAAAGGTTATTTGGGGAGTAGGATATAAGGTGGAATGTTTATGAAAAAATCAACAACATTTAAAGCTATAAGTTTTATATGTATACCGATTTGCATAATCGCAGTTATTTTGTCAATATTTGCAGTTTATGTAAAAAATGGAACAGATTTTAATGAAAGCAAATATTATGCTTCAGGCTCATTTGTAACATTATATATAGATGATTTATCTAATGTTTGTAATGACTTAATATACAATAATGAAAATTATTACAATATAAAAGATGGCGAAAATACAATATATTATACAAATAGGCAATTATACAATAGTAATGTAAAAGATTTTAAATATCTTGTTATTTATAACAATAAAGCCATAACAAATATTGAAATAAGCAAAGAACTAAATACTATTGATAGCATAAAAGAATACATACAAAATCTTCAAGGATACGAAAATGTAAATATCCAAAATGGACTTGTGAACTCTACAAATGATTCCATAAAAAGAATGAGCACGGGATGTTTAAGCACATTTACAAAAACATATTATATGATAGAAGATAATGAGAAAAATTACTATACAACAAGTTGTACTGATTTTGAAATATATAGTTCATATAAAGCGGAATTTAAACAAAATTCTAAGGAAATTGCTATTTCTAATATGCTAAAAAAAGTACCATTAATAAATGATGGATGTTATATTATAATTCCAGTGGGTTCCATAATAGCAATGCTTATGGTTATATATTTAGCTGTATCTATTGGGGAAGATAAAAAATTAAATTATTTTGATAAAATTCCTCTAGAGATAGTTGGATTTGTAGCAATTATAATTTCGGTAATACCATTTATATTTTTAGCTGACTATTTTTATAGTACAGGAAATGACTATGTTGGTGGAATAAGCATAATAATTACGGTAGCATTATTTATTTATGTTATTGCGTGTGTATGTATGATAACATTTGTAAGAAGATTAAAAGCCAAAAGCTTTTGGAAAACAACAATAATAGGTAAAATTTTTTACTGGTTTAAAGATGTGCTTTTAAAAAATATTTCATATTCTATAGGAACTACGGCAAAAGTAATATTAGTATTTTTATTAATTGGATTTATTACATTTTTGATAATGCTTATTTTTAGAGGTGCGCTTAGTGTTATATTGATAATTGCATTATATGGCTACATAATGTATAGGACAATTCTATTTTTCAAAGAGTGTTCAAAAATAGAAAAGAAAATAGAAGAAGTAAGAGATGGAAATAATCAATTGCCATTAGATGTAAATGAATTTTCATCAGAATTTCGAAATGTTGCAACATCTATTAATAATATTTCAGAAGGAATAGAAACAGCTGTACAAGAAAGAATGAAAAGTGAAAGGTTGAAAGCAGAATTAATAACAAATGTTTCACATGATATAAAAACACCTCTTACATCAATAATAAATTATTCAGATTTGCTAAAAAATGAAAAAATTGATAATGAAAAAGCAAATGAATATATAGAAATTATATATAGCAAGTCACAAAGATTAAAAAGGCTTACAGAAGATTTGATAGAAGCATCTAAAATACAAACAGGAAATGTGTCTTTGAAAAAAGAAAAGATAAATATAATAGAATTAATAAGGCAAGCTGTGGGAGAATTTGAGGATAAATTTAGTAAAAAAGGATTAAATACTATAATAGATTGCAAGCAAAGTGAGATTTTTATTTTTGCAGATAGTAGATATATGTACAGAATTATAGAAAATTTATTTAGCAATATTTCTAAATATGCTTTGGAAAACTCTAGAATATATATTGATATTGGGGTTTTCGGAGATGATGTTAATATTGCTATAAAAAATATATCTAAAGATAAATTAAATATTTCTGCTGATGAGCTTATGCAAAGGTTTGTTAGAGGAGAAAGCTCAAGAACCACTGAGGGAAGTGGACTTGGAATATCAATTGCACAGAATTTAACTACTCTTCAAGACGGAAAGTTTGATTTGGTTTTGGATGGAGATTTGTTTAAAGTGAGGATGAGTTTTAAAATTATATAATTTTTTGTAATAAGACCGTTTCTTTTCGCGAAAAGAAACGGTCCTTTTACGAAATATAATAATTTTTTTGTTTGCAAATGAAATATAAATATGATATTATATCACTATAAAAATGAGAAGGTGATAAGAATGAGAAGAGCAATAAAAAGAGGCTTAATAGTAGCTTTAGGAGTAATAATTCAAATACTACTATCATTATCAGTACTAATATTTTTTGGACAGAAGATTACGGTAATAGAAACATTTTACTCAATATTAAGTGTTCTATTAGTTTTACGGAATAATAAAAGAAAGTAAAAGTCTAAGTAAAGACCTACCTTGGATAATAATTATAATGTTATTTCCAATAGTTGGTGCACTGCTTTATATTGTAATAGGTGGAAATTTGCATAAAAGTAAAGTACTAAAAGCAATTAAGAAAAGTGAGGAAAAAGGAAATAAATATTTTATTCAAGATGAAAAAATAAAAAAAGAGATAGAAAGTCAAAATAATGGTAAAATAAATTATCTAATGAATTATCTAAATTTTCCAGTAACAAAAAATAACAATATAAATTATTACAAATTAGGAGAACTTGCATATCCCGAAATGTTAAAAGAGCTTAAAAATGCAAGAAAATTTATATTTTTAGAATATTTTATAATAAAAAATGGCACTATGTGGAGTGAAATTTTAAAAATACTAGAGGAAAAGGCTAAAGAAGGGCTTGATGTAAGGCTTATTTATGATGATATGGGATGTATTGCGTTGTTACCTACTTCATATCCTAAACAAATGGAAGAAAAAGGAATAAAATGTATAGCATTTAACAAATTAAATCCATTTTTAGGTGTAATAATGAACAACCGTGATCATCGTAAAATGATGATTATTGATGGAAAAACAGTATTTTCTGGCGGAATGAATTTAGCAGATGAATATATAAATTTAGAACATCCTTATGGAAAATGGAAAGATAATGGCATAAAAATAACAGGAGAAGCTGTATGGAATTTTACGATAATGTTTTTAAATATGTGGAATTCATACAGAAAAGATGATGAAGATTATAAAAAATACAAATACGACTTTTCAAAAGAAAACCTAGAACAAAATGGATACACCATTCCTTATGGAGAAACCCCTTTAGATAATGAAATTGTAGGAGAAAATGTCTATCTTAATATTATAAATCAAGCACAAAAATATGTGTATATTATGACACCATATCTAATAATAGACACCGATATGATAAATTCGCTTATTCTAGCAGCTAAACGAGGGGTTGATGTTAGAATTGTTGTTCCGGGGATACCAGATAAAAAAATAGTATATAGTTTAACGACATCATATTTTGAAACTTTAATAAAAAATGGTGTAAAAATTTATAAATATACACCTGGATTTGTACATAGCAAGGTTTTTGTATCTGATGATAATATTGCAACAGTTGGAACTATAAATTTAGATTATAGAAGTTTGTATTTACATTTTGAATGTGGAATTTTTATGCAAGATGTAGAGGTAATTAAAGATGTAAAAAAGGATTTAGTAGATACTATTGGAGAATCGCATTTTGTAAGCAAAAAAGAAGCTATGCCAAAATTGCTAAAAAGTGCGTGGCAAGCAGTACTTAGATTATTTGCACCACTCATGTAAAACAAATGATTAGTTAAAGGAGGCTTAAATAAAATGTCTTATATAGAATTTAAAAATGTAAATAAAAATTACAAGATGGGAGAAATTACAATTAAAGCTTTAGATAATACCAATTTTCAAATAGAAAAAGGTGAACTCGTAGTAATTGTAGGTCCGTCTGGTGCTGGAAAAACAACAACTTTAAATATTCTTGGAGGAATGGATACAGCAACATCTGGAGATGTATTGGTTGATGGAAAAAATATTGCGACTTTAAAAGGAAAGAATTTAATAAAATATAGAAGAGAAGATATAGGCTTTGTATTTCAATTTTACAATTTAGTTCCAAACCTAACTGCAAAAGAAAATGTTGAACTTGCCACTCAAATATGCAAAGATTCTCTTGATGTTGATAGTGTAATAGAAAAAGTTGGGCTTGATAATAGAAAAAACAATTTTCCATCACAACTATCAGGTGGAGAGCAACAAAGAGTTGCAATTGCAAGAGCCATAGCAAAAAATCCAAAACTTCTACTATGTGATGAGCCTACTGGAGCATTAGACTATAAAACTGGAAAGCAAATTTTGAAGCTTCTTGAAAACACTTGTCGAAAAGAGAAAATGACTGTAATTATAATTACACATAATACTGCAATAGCTCCTATGGCTGATAAGGTAATTCATTTTAAAAATGGTACGGCTGAAAGCATTGAAATTAATGAAAATCCTATGCCTATTGAAAATATTGAATGGTAGAGATTTTTAAGGAGTGAAAGAGATGAAAAAAGCATTATTAAAGAATAGTGTAAAAGAAATAAAAAATACCTACAAAAGGTTTATCTCAATTTTACTTATGGCATTTTTGGGAGTAGGATTTTTTGCAGGATTAAGGGCTACATCACCAGATATGTTAAGAACAATAGATAACTACTACAAAGAACAAAATGTATATGATATACAAGTGCTATCAACACTAGGACTAACCTCAAATGATGTAGAAGAAATATCGAAAATAGAAAATGTAGAAAGAGTAAGCAAAAGCTATGAAACAGACGGAAAAATTGATATTGATAATAAAGAAATTATAACGAAGTTCATAACAATAGAAGATGTAAATAAGCCTATTTTACTAAATGGAAATATGCCACAAAATCAAGATGAATGTTTGGTGGAAGAATCATTTTTAACATCAAATAATAAGAAAATAGGAGATACTATAACTGTAGATATAGAGGATACTCAAAATGATGATGGCGAGAAAATTAAGTATTTAAAAACAAACGAGCTAAAAATTGTAGGAACAGTTAAAAGTCCACTTTTTATTGCTAGAGATAGAGGAACAAGCAAACTTGGTTCTGGTAAAATAAACTATTATATTTACATATCAGAAGATAATATAAATGCAAGTGATATATACACAAATATTTATGTAACAGTTAAAGATGCAAAAAAATACGAAACATCTTCAAAAGAATATGAGGATTATATTGAGGAAGTAAAAGAAAATATCGAACAAATAAAAGAAAAGCAAGAAAAAGAAAGACATGACACTTTAGTAGCAAAAGCTCAAGAAAAATTAGATGATGCAGAAGAGGAGTATAATTCTAAAAAGCAAGATGGTCAAACCAAAATTGATGATGCCTCAAAAGAAATAGAAGATGGAAAAAAGAAAATTGAAGAAGCGGAATTGGAATTAAAACAAAATAGAGAAAAAGCAGATACAGAATTTAAAAATGCAGAAAATAAACTTGCAAAAGCTAAAAAAGAAATCGAAAATAATGAAAAAACTTTAAGTGACAAAGAACAAGAAGCGAATACTCAAATTGAAAATTTAAAAGGTCAAAGAAATCAGTTGCAAGATAATTTAAACCAAATAAATCAAACTCTTGCAGGTACACAGGAACAGTATAATTTAATATTAAATGCATTGAAAAATGCGAGTTTGCCAGAAGAACAAAGAAATCAATATGAGCTTCAAAAGGCACAATTAGAAGTGGGAATCAATACTTTAAATGAAAATAAAGAAAAAGTTCAAAGTGGGATAAAGCAAATAGATGATGGCATTGAAGAAGGAACAAAAGAAATCCAAAATGCTAAAAATCAGATAGAACAGGCGAAAAATGAATTATCAAAACAAGAAAAAACACTAAGCAACAAAAAGAAAACAACATATAACAAAATAGAAAAAGCCGAAAAAGAGCTTGCAGATAAAAAGCAAGAGTTAAAAGATGGGAAAGAAGAATTAAACAAAAATAAGCAAGAATTTGAAACTCAAATAAAAGACGCAGAAAAGAAATTAAGTGACGCAAAAGAAAAAATATCTGAAATAGAAAATCCTAAATGGTATATTTTAGACAGAAACTCAAACTCTGGATATGTAAGTTTTATTCAAGATACCAAAAGTATTGATAATATAAGCAAAGTATTCCCAGTAGTATTTTTCATAGTTGCAACATTAATTTCTCTAACATCAATGACTAGAATGGTAGAAGAGCAAAGAGGTCAAATTGGAACATTAAAAGCACTTGGATATAATAAATTACAAATAATGATGAAATATATTATATATGCAGGAATTGCAACTATTGTAGGCTCTGTTTTAGGAATGTGTGTTGGATTTGTAATTTTGCCAGAAATAATTTGGATGATGTATGGAATGATGTATCAAATGACAGACAAAATTTTAATAAGCTTCAACTGGAAATATGGTGGAATTCGGACTAATTTTAATAAGTATATGTATAATTGGAGCTACAATTTATACAACTTTAAAAGAGCTAGTAAGCACACCTTCAGTACTTATGAGACCCAAAGCACCTAAAGGTGGAAATAGAGTAATTATGGAAAAAATCCCATTTATCTGGAAAAGACTAAATTTTAGCCAAAAGGTTACCGTAAGAAATATATTTAGATACAAAAAAAGATTTTTTATGACAATAATTGGAATTTTAGGTTGCACGGCTTTAATTTTAACAGGTTTTGGAGTAAAAGATTCGGTAAAACAAATAATACCAAATCAATTTGAAAATGTATTTATGTATGATATGCAAATTAGTTTGAAAGAAAGCTTAACAGAAAATGAAAGGCAAGAATTTAAAAATAAATTAACACAAAATAGTGAAATAAAAAAAGCTGTATCAATATATATGACATCAGAAACAGCTGTAAATGGAGATAATGAGGAAAATGTTCAAATTATAGTTCCTGAAAATCAAGATGAATTAGATGGAATAATTAATATTAAAGATATAAAAAATAAAAAACAAACTATAAAATTAACAGAAAACGAAATATGTTTAACAGATAAAGCAGCTCAGCTTTTAGGTGTTAAGGCAGGAGATACTTTAATCTTAAAAGATGTAGATGAAAATGAGGTAAATATAAAAATATCCAATGTTGTTGAAAATTATGTTTCACATTATGTTTATATGACGAAAGAAACATATAAAAAATTGTACAATAAAGATTTTAAGGCAAATGTAGTGTTTATACAAAATGTAAAACTAAATGATGAAGAACAAGATAAATTGGCAAAAGAGATTATGAATATGAGCGAGGTTTCTGGAATAGTTAATATGACATCAACAATGAAATCTATTGATGATATGATGAATTTACTTAATTATGTTGTAATTGTTTTAATTGTTTCTGCCGGATTGCTTGCATTTGTAGTATTATATAATTTGGCAAATGTAAATATAAGTGAGAGGATAAGAGAACTTGCAACCATTAAGGTTTTGGGCTTTTATGATAAAGAAGTTTATGATTATATTGCAAGAGAAACTGTTATTTTGACAATTATCGGAATTGCGTTGGGGCTAGTTGGAGGATATTTTTTAAATTATTATTTGATGGGTACTTGTGAGATTAATATGCTTAGATTTAGTAAGACTATTAAACCTATTAGTTATGTTTATGCAAGTTTGATTACTGTTGTGTTTACTTTAATTGTGAATATTGCGACTTATTTTGCTCTTAAGAAAATTGATATGATTGAGAGTTTGAAGAGTGTGGAGTAATATAAGGACAATTTAGTAATTGAAGAAACTTAATGATTAAATGAGGTGGAATTTTGAAATATTTATTAATTGATGAAAGAATGAGAGATGTCGAAAAACAAACTCTGGAAAATTTAGGTTATGAACTTATTGAAATAAAAAAGAGTATCAGTGTATATCCTGAAATTTCATCTCATGTTGATATTTTTGCTTGTAAAGTAAAAGACAAAATTGTAGTTGAAAAATCAGCCTACAAAATGTTAAAAAATAAATTAAATAATGATGAAAACATATTAATATCAGGAGAAACAATGATCAGCTATGATTACCCCAATGACATTAAATACAATGTTTGTATAGTTGGAAATAAGGCAATACATAATTTTAAACATACTGATAGTAAAATTATTCAAGAACTTGAGAAGAATAATTTTGAAATAATAAATGTAAAACAGGGATATAGCAATTGTTCTATTGCTGTTATTGATGAAAAAAGTATTATTTTGAGTGATAGAGGTTTATACAATAATCTAAAAAATAGCGGATTAGATATTTTGTTTTTAGATTATATACCAGATATAAAATTATTCGATGAAAATGGAGAGTATAGCCAAAAGAATGGATTTATTGGTGGAGCGATTTCAAGAATAGGTGATAATATCGTTGTTTTTGGCGATTTAGATAAGATTGATTATTATTGCAATATTAGGAAATTTATTGAAAGTAGAAATTTAAAGATAATTGATTTTGAAGGATTAGATGTTGTAGATTATGGTGGAGTAATTGAACAAAAATTAGCCAGGAATGTGAACTTAGAACAAAACTAAAGATTCTAAGTTTTTTACACAACAAAACTAGCACTCTACTATTGACATTGCTAAAAAACAGATATATAATACCCTCAAAGAAAAAATGCCCACAAAAGAACCGGTCCCAAAAGAACATGTTCACAAAAGAACCGGTCCCAAAAGAGCAAAGGAAAGGAAGTAATATAAATGGAAACAAAACAATTCAAAGCCGAATCAAAAAGACTACTAGACCTAATGATAAACTCAATATACACAAATAAAGAAATATTTTTAAGAGAGCTAATCTCAAATGCAAGTGATGCAATGGACAAGCTATATTATCGATCACTAACAGACAACAACCTAAACATATTCAGAAATGACCTAGAAGTAAAGCTAACAACAAATAAAGAAGCTAGAACTCTAACAATAGAAGATAATGGATGTGGAATGAACAAACAAGAATTAGAAAACAACTTAGGAACAATAGCACAAAGTGGTTCATACCTGTTCAAAAACAATAACGAGAAAAAAGAAGATATAGATATAATAGGTCAATTTGGAGTAGGATTTTACTCAGCATTTATGGTTGCTAAAAAAATAGAAGTAGAAAGCAAAAAGGTAGGAGAAGATAAAGCCTACAAATGGACTTCTTTTGGAGCTGATGGATATACAATAGAAGAAACATCAAAGGAAAGTGTAGGAACAAAAATTACATTATATATTAAAGACAATACAGATGAAGAAAATTATGATGAATTCATAGAAGATTATAGAATTCAAGAAATTGTAAAAAAATATTCAGACTATATACGTTACCCTATTAAGATGGAAGTAACAAGAAAAGAACTAAAAGAAGGTTCTAAAGATGAATATATAGACAAAAAAGAAATAGAAACATTAAATAGCATGATTCCACTTTGGAAAAAGAAGAAACAAGATATAACTCAAGACGAATATAATTCGTTTTACATTGATAAATTTTCAGACTATGAAGCACCTGCAAAAGTAATACATAGCACAATTGAGGGTGGAATAAATTACAGTATGCTTTTATATATTCCATCACATTTACCATATGATTATTACACAAAAGAATATGAAAAAGGTTTGCAACTATATTCAAATGGTGTTCTAATAATGGACAATTGTCAAGACTTATTACCAGATTATTTTGGATTTGTAAAAGGTTTAATTGATAGCCCAGACCTATCCTTAAATATATCAAGAGAGTTACTACAACAAGATAGACAATTAAAAACAATTGCTAAAAATATAGAAAAAAAGATAAGACAAGAACTAGAAAATATGCTTAAAAATGACAGAGAAGAATATGAAAAAATATTCAAAAACTTTGGAACACAACTAAAATTTGGATGTTACAATGACTTTGGAATGAACAAAGACAATTTAAAAGATTTAATTTTGTTCTATTCATCAACAACTAAAAACCTTACAACTCTAAAAGAATATGTAGAAAGAATGAAAGATGGACAAGAGAAAATTTTTTATGCAGCAGGTGAAACAATTGATAAAATTGATATGTTGCCACAAGTTCAAGGAGTTAAAGAAAAAGGTTATGAAATACTATATTTAACAGAAAATATTGATGAATTTGTTTTAAAAGTTTTAATGGAATATGACAAAAAACAATTTGCAAATGTATCTTCAGATAATCTTGATTTGGAAAGCAAAGAAGAAAAAGAAGAATTAAAGAAAATAAATGAAGAAAATAAAGATATGTTTACTTTAATGAAAGATGAAATTAAAGATGTTGAGGAAGTTAGATTTACTCACAAATTAAAAGATCATCCTGTTTGTTTAAGCAGTGAAGGTGAAATTTCAACGGAGATGGAGAAAGTTCTTAATTCTATGCCTAACAATCAAGGAGTTAAAGCTAAAATGATTTTGGAGATTAATGAGAATCATCCAATTGCACAAAAATTAAAGGATTTGTATTTGAATAATAAAGAAGAACTTAAAAAATATAGTAAGATTTTATATGATGGTGCTAGATTGATTGAGGGATTGAATATTGAAAATCCTACTGAATTTAGTAATATTGTGTGCGAATTAATTTCTAAATAAAAAGTTTAACGAGGAAAAAACGATGATTAATATAGAAAAGGTAAAAAGAGAATTTGATATATATGTATCGAATTTCGACAAAAAACAAGGAAGAATAAAACTAAAAATTGAACATATTGAAAGAGTGGCTAAAATAAGTGCTTTAATTGCAAAAGATTTAAATTTAAATGAAGAACAAACAATTTTGGCGGAAACAATAGGATTTTTTCATGACATAGGTAGATTTAAACAAGTGGAGATGTATGATACTTTTAGTGATAAAGATTCTGTAAATCATGCTAAACTTGGAACACAAATTCTATTCGATGAAAATTTAATAGAAAAATTTGATATAGAAGATAAATATAGAGAAATTATAAAAAAGGCAATTTTAAACCATAATAAAGATAGAATAGAAGAAGGATTAACAAAAGAAGAAAACTTATTCTGTAAAATTATACGTGATGCAGATAAACTAGATATATTTTATGTTATATGTAATTATGATTTTGAAAATGCGTTTTGGTATAAAGATTTTGAATGCGAAAGTATCAGTGAAAAAATTATGAACGAATTCAAATCTGAACATAAAATAAATTATAAAGATATAAAAAATAATGCTGATGAAATCTCTGTACCATTTGCTTATGTTTATGATTTATATTTTAATTTTTCCTTAAAATATTTAAAAGAAAGACAGTATCTAACTAAATATGCAAATTTAGTTTGTAAAAAATTTACATCTGAAAAAGTTCATGAACAAACTATGGAATTGCTAAAATGTATTCTAGCGTCCTTTCACCAAACCTATTTTTGATTTCGAAATGGGGACGGTTCCTTTTTCAAAAAAGAACCGTCCCCATTTCAAAAAGGAGAAAAATGATGTACAAAACAATAACACAAAATACAACATATAATCAAGGAGTTAAAGCTAAAATGATTTTGGAGATTAATGAGAATCATCCAATTGCACAAAAATTAAAGGATTTGTATTTGAATAATAAAGAAGAACTTAAAAAATATAGTAAAATTTTGTATGATGGTGCTAGATTGATTGAGGGATTGAATATTGAAAATCCTACTGAATTTAGTAATATTGTGTGTGAATTAATTTCTAAGTAGTAATAATAGGTAGGTAAAAAGAAACTAGAGGACAGAAAATCCTATCCTCTAGAAGGTGCCTACCTTTTTTACCGGTTAAAGAGCTTATTTGAAAATTTTGCTGATATCAAGAACAGCAGCAAGTTCATCAACATGAGTCAATGCTTCGGTAAGCAAGGCTCTCAGCTGCTCTGTAGCAATCTTTTCTTTTTTTGTTTCTTCGTCGATAAGCTCATTGGTACGCTTACACAGTGTGTCGAACCAGAAGCTTAAGTCTTTAAGTGTTGCTTTGTGCAGTCTTACAGCTTTGATTGTACCTCGGAAATCATAAAAATCCCCTTTAAATGAGCTATCAGCTGCCATATATTCCGCAAGTACAGAGAGCTTATCCAGAGCCTGATTAACTTCCTCTGGAGTTTTAGCTTTATCTAAGGCTACCTTAGACTGCTGAAGCTCACAGTTGAGATTTACGAATCTCTCTTTCCGGGTTGGGTGGGTGTTACATTTTTTGTTTTCTTCCATTGTGTATTACACCTTTCTGAATTTTATTTGCTGAGACGAATTGCCCCAAACATATCTCTATTATACCATATTATGTTTACTTCGTCAAAATTTACTCAAAATCCATCCCTTGAAACAAATTTCCTTCTCTCATCAACTTATCAAAATCATTCAAAATCCACTTCTTATGCAAATTCCAACTAGGAGCAACCAAAATATCCTTAGGTGCATCCCCGGAAATCCTATGAATTACAACATTAGGAGAAATATGAGTAATAATATAAGCTAAGCAATCCAAATAATATTCCAAGGAAATAGGTTCATATTTTCCGCATTTATACCAATTGGCTAAAACTGTATTTTCAACAACATAAGTAGAATGAATTTTAAGACCTTGAATAGAATGGTTATTTAAAAATTTTACAGTTTCTTTAATATCATCAAAATTTTCGTTTGGAAGTCCAACCATAATATGAGCAACAACATCAATATTATATTTATTTAAAAGCAAAACAGCATTAGTAAAATCTAAAGAATTATACCCTCTGCAAATCAATTTTCCTGTAGTATCATTAGAAGTTTGCAAGCCTAATTCAACGCAAACGTAGTATTTATCAGAATAACTTTTAATCAATTTAACAATATCCTCATTAATGCAATCCGGTCTAGTTGCAATTTCAAGTCCAACAATACGTTCATCTATTAAAGCAGCATCATATTTTGCCTTCAAATTAGTAAGCGAATCATATGTATTTGTAAAATTTTGAAAATAAGCTATAAATTTATTAGCACGAGTAGCTTTATAGCTTGAAAAATAAGCTTTTACTTGTTTTTGAATAGAAGTTACATTATCCTCAATATGACTACACGAAATATGTTCTCCAGAACCTCTTTCACTGCAAAATATACATCCAGAAGTTCCAACTTTTCCGTCACGATTAGGGCAAGTAAAATTTCCATCAATACATATTTTAAGTGTTCTTTCACCAAATTTATTTTTAAGGTATGAATTTAAGTGTCTATATCTTTCAATATTTTCCATTTTTAAAATATCCTTTCTTGAATTAAGATTATACAAGAAGCAATGAAAAATGTCAAAAGTCCTTTTATAAAACCCAATAATATGATAAAATAATTTTACTTTAAATAAGGGAGGACAAAAAATGAAAGATTACAATAAACAAGAATATTTGAGATTATTAAGTAAAGAATACAAAAACATAACTGAGGTATCAGAAGAAATAATAAATTTAAAGGCAATTCTAAACTTGCCAAAAGGAACAGAAGTATTTCTAAGTGATATACACGGAGAATATGCACCATTTACTCATATTTTGAACAATGGAGCAGGAATAATAAGAAGTAAAATAGATGAAATATTTGAAAATCAAACAACAGAAAAAGAAAGAAATATGCTTGCGACACTTATTTATTATCCAGAAGAAAAACTAAAAATAATAAAAGAAGAAACAAAAGAAAATCTAGATGAATGGTATACTATAACATTATATAGATTAGTAGAAGTTGCAAGAAAAGTAAGCTCAAAATATACAAGATCAAAAGTAAGAAAAGCAATAAAAAATGAATTTGCATATATAATAGACGAATTGCTACATGCACAAATAAATAGTGAAAAAGACAAAGTGTATTATTATAAACAAATCATAAAAACAATAATAGAACTAGGTCAGGCGGATAGCTTCATAATTGCGATTTCAGAACTTATAAAACAAATGGCAGTTGACCATTTACATGTAATTGGAGACATATTTGACAGAGGAAGATATCCAAATTTAGTAATAGAAAAACTAATGAAATTCCATAGCCTAGATATTCAGTGGGGAAACCACGATATATTATGGATGGGAGCTGCACTTGGAAATCAAGCATGTATTGCAACAGTAGTTAGAAATTCTGCAAGATATAATAATATAGGAACTTTAGAAGATGCATATGGAATAAATATAAGGCCGCTTTCAACATTTGCACAAGAAACATATAAAAACGATAATTGCGAAAAATTTTTGCCAAAAGAATTTGACTATAATAAATATGATAATAGTGATAGAAAGCTTATTGCAAAAATTCATAAAGCAATCACAATAATTCAATTTAAGTTAGAGGGGCAAATGATAAAAAAACATACAGAATATAATTTAGAAAATAGGCTTTTGTTAGATAAAATGGACATAGAAAAAGGACTTGTAAGAATTGATGGAAAGAAATATGAGTTAAATGATATTAATTTTCCAACGATAGATAAAGAAAGACCTTATGAATTAACTTCAAAAGAGAAAGAAGTAGTAGAAAGGTTAACAGAATCATTTATACATAGTCCAAGTTTAAATAATCATATAAATTTCTTATTTTCAAAAGGAGAAATGTATACAGTATTTAATGATAATTTATTATTTCATGGATGTATACCAATGAATGAAGATGGAACATTTACAAAGGTCAAATTTTTAGAAAAAGAATTAGCTGGAAAGGCATATTTTGATGAAATAAACGAAGCAGTAAACAAAGCATATATGACCAAACAAGAAGAATTAATAGATATTATGTGGTTTTTATGGTTATCTCCTGAATCTCCATTTTTTGGTAAAGATAAAATGGCAACTTTTGAAAGTTACTTTGTAAAAGACTCTAAGACACATAAAGAAAATAAAAATCCATATTATAAATTATCAGAGGATGAAAAATATTGTAATAAAATATTAGAAGAGTTTGGATTAAATGATGAAGATTCTCATATTGTAAATGGCCATATACCAGTAAAAGTAAAAGATGGAGAAAGTCCAATAAAAGCAAATGGTAAATTGCTTATAATTGATGGCGGATTTGCCAAGAGCTTTAGAGAAAAGACTGGAAACGCAGGTTATGTGTTAACTTATAATTCAAATGGATTATTACTAAGTCAAACAAAGCCTTTTGAGTCTGTATCTAAGGCCATTATAGAGGAAAAGGATATTATTAGTGAAATTATTGTAAAGAAAAAAGGTGTTGTAAGAAAGACGGTTGGGGACACGGATATTGGCATGAAATTGAAAGGCGAGATTGAGGATTTGATGGAGCTACTTAATGCGTATAAAAATGGTGAGATAAAAGAGGATTGGAAGTAAATTTTGAAATGGGGACGGTTCCTTTTTCAAAAAAGAACCGTCCCCATTTCAAAAAGGAGAAAAATGATGTACAAAACAATAACAAAAAATACAACATTTGAACTTACAGAAAAAAAATCAAAATTTATAGCAAATTTAATATATATACAAAGCCAAGAAGATGCAGAAAACAAAATAAAAGAATACAAAAAGAAATATTTTGATGCAAGGCATAATTGTTATGCATATAGAGTTTTAGAAAATGAAACAATTTACGAAAAATCAAGTGATGACCGGAGAGCCATCTGGAACGGCAGGTGCGCCAATGCTTAACATTTTGCAAAAAAATAATTTATGTAATGTTCTTATAGTTGTTACAAGATATTTTGGAGGAATTTTACTAGGTACAGGAGGCCTTGTAAGAAGCTATTCTGGTGGATGCTTAGGTGCGATAGAAAAGGCTGAAACTTTAGAAATTGAGCCGGGAGTCGAAATGACAATATCTTTAGATTATCCTGATTTTCAGAGCATTCAGTATTACTTTGGAAAAAACGGTATAAATATTTTGAATTCCAAATATGAAAATGATATAAAGTGTTTAATAGAAATGAGTATTTTGACGAAGGAAAAGTTTTTAACAGATGTAAAAAATAGGAATATTAATATAAAAAAAGTAGAGATTGGTAAATCTAAATATGTAAAAATTTACCATAAATAAAATCTTTTTGCTTGATTATAAGAAAACATACGGTTTTTTGTCTATAATAAAAATAAAAAAATGGAAAAAATTACCAAAAACTATTGCTTTTTTGTTGACCATATAATATAATACAAATTGTAAAATTTTTACAATTTAATTTATATTTAGGAGGATAAAGCTGTGAAAGAGAAAATAACAGTATTAATTGCAGATGACAATCAAGAATTTAGTAGGACACTTGCAACATATCTTAGAAATCAAGAAGATATGGAAGTTGTTGGAATTGCAAAAGATGGATTGGAAGCAGTAGACCTAATAAAAGACAAATTACCAGATATAGCAATATTAGATGTTATAATGCCTCATTTAGATGGACTTGGAGTATTAGAAAAAGTAAATAATAGTAGTAATGAATTAGATAAGAAACCGATTTGTATTATGCTATCAGCAGTAGGTCAAGACAAGATAACCCAAAAAGCAATAAGTTTGGGTGCTGAATATTATATGGTAAAACCATTTGATATTGAGCTTTTGATGCAAAGAATTAGGGAGATCAAGAATTTTAAACCAAGAAGCACAAGAAATAATTTTATTATAAGAGAGCCAAAAAGGACTCCTTATGTTAATGTTAATTCAAATAAAGCGGAAGATAATCTTGAAGCTCTTGTTACTAATATTATTCACGGAGTGGGTGTTCCTGCTCATATTAAAGGTTATCAATATTTGAGAGAAGCTATTATTATGGTTGTTAATGATATTGAAGTTATTAACCAAATTACTAAAAGTCTGTATCCACAAATTGCTCAGAAATTTGGAACTACTCCTTCAAGAGTTGAACGTGCAATTCGTCATGCTATTGAAGTTGCATGGGGCAGAGGTGAAGTTGATTTGATGGAGAATATTTTTGGATATACTGTTTCAGCAGCTAAAGGAAAGCCTACGAATTCAGAATTTATAGCAATGATTGCTGATAAATTGAGGCTTGAACTTAAGAGTGCATAGGGAATGGAAAAAGGCTATAAACTTTTTCTATTCATTGGGTTAGTGTTTAATTATTTAAAACATTAATTTAATGAATAGGAGGAGTTTTTTTATTATGGAGCAAATTGATTACGATGCAAATGTAAAAGAAGCTTTTAAATAAACTTATAGGGGAAGCGCGCGAAAAGTGAAATGTAATTATATAATATTGTATAAATAGTATTTAATCTATAATATAATATATTATATTATTAATATAGCCTCCTTTGGGGATACTATACCCAAAAATAAGTTGTTATAAATAATAATAAAAAGAAGAACCTAAAACGGCTCTACTTTTCTTCTTCTTCATATTTTGTTAAATCAGTATTATCAAGTGCATATTTTATGCAGCTAACAAGAACGTTATTAAAGCTCATATTTTCAACAGTAGCTATTCTTCTTAAAGTATTGTCAATGCTTTCAGGAAGCCTTATAGACAATTTTACGTTGCTATCTTTATATTTTGATATTTCAAACATTTTTACCACCTCTTATATATTGTGCCACAAAAGTATAGATAAAAATACTAGACAAAAAGAAAGACAAAAGTATTGCATAAAAATATTTTATGTGATAAAATTCGACATATAAAATATAAAGAAAGGGGGATATAGGATGAAAAAGCTGAGTGAAATGAATGCGAATTATCCAATAATTATTTTGGCAATAGCGATATGGGCTGGAATTATAATGTTTTGGTTTTGGTGGACGGGAGGATTTGACACTGGTACGTCGAATACTACTTTAACCGAAGAAGAACAAGAATTTCAAAAAACTAAGGAAGAAACAGATAGGATAAAAGAAGAAGCGGACAGAATTATAGCAGAAAATAAAGAAAAAGAAAGAGAAGAAAACGATGAAAAAAACAATGCTATTGAAAAAGCAAATGACACCTATCAAGTTGGGAAGCCTTTTAATGACGGAATTATCAGGATTGAACTTTTAAACTATGACGGAGATTTTAAAGACATTGATAATTATAGAGATGTAAAAAAGAGTGATAGAATAATAAGAGCAGAATTTGAAATTGAATATATAAAGCAAAGTAAAATATCGCAAGATAGTATATATGTATCGTCTGGAAATTTTAATTGTTATGCAGATGGTTATACTACAAATGGTATGTATACATTTGAACATAATTTAATATATAATTCTTTGCAATCTGGAAATTTGACAGTTGGGACAAAAGTAAAAGGCTCAATTTTCTTTTTAGTGCCTAGGGAGGCAAAAGAAATTTTCATAAACTACCAAGAACCACGAACATCAAAATATATTAAATTCAAAGTTGAATGAAAAAGTTTTTAGAATAGTAAATTTTAAGGAAAAGGGGTAAAAATTTTTATGGAAGAGAAAGAAAAAAATAATAAAAATATGAAGATAATTATAATTGTTGTTGTGGTTGTGTTGGCACTTATTATTGGAAATAATATTATAAAACAAAAGAAAAGAGATAAAATAGTTGACAATTTAAGACAGTCAGTGTCTAACGTAGACCAATTAAGAAATCTTACAGTTAATGGGGGGTTAAGCAATACAACAAATACGTCAAACGAAACAATAGAATACATTAATAACTATTTTGTGTTGGAAAATGCAGTTATAAAAGAATTTATTAGGTATTCAGACAAAAAACAATGGGGACTTAGTCAGATACAAGTAAAAAATAATGGAGATAAAACGGTAACAGGAATGACAATTACAGTATATTTTCAAGACGCAGACGGAAAAGACGTAGCAGAAGATAGTTTTAATATATCTCAATTTAAATCATTAAAACCGAATTATTCGTGGAAACAAGAAGAAGGTATATTTTATCCATTCCAAAATCTTACAAGTGATGTTGACCCAACAAGACATACAATAAAAGTAACAGATTTAGAATTTGAATAAATTTAAAGTGAAGAAAGGAAAAAAGAAATGGCTTTAATTAAATGTAGTGAATGTGGGAAAGAAGTATCAAGTCAAGCTAAAGTATGCCCAAATTGTGGAAAGAAAATTAATGGTTCTGGTCAAAATACAATTATATTAATTATATTATTAATAGTGCAAGTTGCACTTTTTGTAAATGGATTTTTTAAAGTTAATCTAAGTGAAATTATAGTAAGCTCTATTTTAAGCATAATAACATTGGCAATATCTGCTAAAAGTTTAAAAAATAATAAATCTATTTCTATAATTGCTATCATTCTGAGTATTGTAGTAATTTGTGGACAATGTTATTTATATTATATGGTAATAAGAAGCTATAATCGTAGTGCTTCATCAAATAATACTAAACAAACAATAAGTCAAAATGTTAATTTGTATGAGTACATAGAACAATGTATCAATACAAATTCAAATACATATTACAAATATACAATTAATAACATAGGGGATAATTTTAATATAAAATACGAACGAACAGGTAGTATTGATAAGACCTATGGAGTAATAAATTTTACAGAAAAAAGTGTAAAAGAGTATTCATCTAGTGGCAGTGTGCAATTTGTTGATATAATGAATTTTGATACAGATTACAATATTACAAATATACACAGAACGAGCACTGTTATGGGAATTGTTACAAACGAAGATGTATCGCCAAGCTCTGACACATTTAAAAGTACAAGTAAAGTATTTAAGGATAGTATAATAAACGACATATATGAGATTTTAAACAATTCACAAAAGACAATAGTGTTATGTGAAAAGACAGTTACACAACTAAAAAACGAAACAGTAAACATATAAAGTCTAAAGGCAGTAGACCAAAAATCTACTGCTTTAATTAAAATATAAAAAGTTTGTTCTGTTCGCTAGACAAACCAAAAAAAATGTAATATACTACTAAACATAGGAAATGAGATAAAAGCAGATGTGTGTGTTGCCTCTAAAACTCAACAAAAGTTGAGAGTAAGGAGGTGGTCGCTTATGGTAAATTTTTTACTATTCCTAATCATAGGATTTATGTTTTCAATAGCCATAAATGTCACCTTGTTGTGTATTATATACATAATGTGGACTGACAAACAGATATAAAAATACACCACATACGCTTTCGCAGAGCTAGTGGTGTATAACTAATTTTTTAGGTAACACATATTTTCTGTGTTCTCATTTTCTATCTATATTATATACACATATTTACAAAATGTCAAATGAAACTAAAAAAATTTGATTTTATATTTGAAAAAAGTGTTATTATTAGAAAACAATGACTTATTTTGTAGTTTGGAAAATAATATACCAGTTTCTGTTTTTATTGACGAAGAAGGAGTAGAAGATATAATATGTGCTTATTATAATGAAATGTATTTGCCTTAATTATATTCGTTATATATTTAAGCAAATAGACAAATAAAAAACACATCTGTAATTTGACCATTGCGATGTGTTTTTTACATATCAAAGGTTACAAACCACGTTTGTGGTTTCTCCATTTCCTATAATTATTGTACACACTTTTATATTAGATGTCAAACATAATTGAATTTTTTATAAAAAGCAAATGTCGCCTTGTTGTGTATTATATACATAATGTGGACTAATAAACAGATATAAAAATTGCAAGTTTATCATAGTCTGTTGGTAATCCAGTTGAAGATACATTTGAAGGCGATGTACTTAAAATAAAGTATTTTCGTAAAAAATGTCCCCAATGCAAAAAAACTTACAAATTAAAATTAAAAAAAGGAAAAATACTCACCGCTAAAAAGGTATAAACTGCAGCAAAAATCCCATGCAAAATTTTCCCAATAACATAAGGTTTAATAGATAAATCAGACTTAGAAACGATGCTAAAAACCTGAAGTAAAACAGAAAATCCACCAAATCCAAGTAAAAGGGCAGTAACAATAATGTTTAAAGAAATATTTTTAAGCTTTATTAAAGAGACCATATTAATACCATTAGTAATCTCAAAAAGACCTGTAAAAACAGAAGCCATAATTTTTGACGGAATGCCTAAAAAGCGACAAACAGGTTCAAGTAAAATACATACCAAATCTGTAATACCACTAACATTTAAAATGGAAATTATTACAGAAAATAGAACTACAAATCCGCCAATCATAAGAATTGTAGAAATAGCTGACTGAATGCTTGTGCCAAGTATTTCGCCTAAATTTGAAACCGTAATATTTTGAAGTTTATTATCATATTTTGAAACTTTATATTGTTGCATGGTGGCTGAATTTTTCTTCCAAAATCTAAATATAATTCCAACTGTTATACATGCTAAAATATGAGTTATAAATAGTAAAATACCAATCAAATAATTCCCGAATAAACTTATTCCGACAAGTGCCTATAATAAATAATGGACCTGAATTATTTGTGAAGCTTAGTAATCTTTCACATTCCTCTTTTGTACAAATATTATTATTTCTAAAATTAACTGCAATTTTCGCACCGAACAGGGTATCCGACTGAGCCATCCCATAAACAAAGCAAAACTGCCTTCTCCTGAGATGTTAAATAGAGGTTTCATTAGTTTGTTAAATATTTTTCCAAATTGATAAGGAATGCGAGTCTTAGATAATACCTCTGTTGCTATGAAAAATGGGAATAGGGAAGGAATAACAGAATTTGCCCATAGTTTTAGTCCGGATTTTGCTGCTTGCATATTGGTAGATGAAAATAAAATAAGACATATTAAAAATAGTAAAAATATTCCGGGCAAAATATTTCTCTTAATTTTGAATACAAATATTCTAAAATGTTTCATTTAACTAAACCTCCAATATAATTTCTATGAGCTTATCTTCAGGTTTATACACAAAAATAAACCAATTCAAGAAAAATTCCTGAATTGGTTTATTTTTTATTGATTTGTATTTTCACCAGAAGCCGTATTTGAAGTCTGATGATTTGTCTGCGATGAAGCATCAGTAGCATTATTGACAGTATTATTTTTTTCACTACTTGAGTTTGAATCTGAACTTGAATTTGCCCCAGAACTAGAAGAAATACTATTGCTTGTTGTTTTGTTTTCTGTCGTACCAGTGCTAGGTTTGCTAGTTGTACTTTCACTCGAAGATGAGTTATTCAGTTCTTCTGTTTTTACTGTGTTTTGTGTTACTTCAGAAGAAGATGTGTTCTCATCATTTTTAATATTGTTTTCAGTAGTAGTATTTTTAGAATTTGTAGTGCTATTACCTTTATTAGATTTATTAGAATTCATACTACTTCCAGAATGTTGGGTACACATATCAGGTACAGTGCCTTTTAAAAAGTATTCTGTAAAAGTATGAGGACAACTTGAATTTGCAACCTTTCCAGAATCTCTACAAATGGTTGATGTTACGACTCCATCAGTTTTTTCAAACTTCTTATTTGGAAGTTCAGAGTGAATACTCTTCATAACACTTGACCAAATAAGTCCGGCTGGGTTTTTACCATTAAAGTTTATACTTTCATTCATATCAAATCCATACCAACAAACTGAGGTATAATATGGGGTAAATCCACAAAGCCATCTATCATAGTTTTCGTTTGTGGTACCAGTTTTTGCTGCAACATCCATTCCTGAAATAGAGCAGTATGTAGCAGTTCCGGAACTTCCAATAACTGGTTCTGTTAATAATTGTTTTAGAATAAATGCTGCATCTTTTGAAATTACACGTCTTTTTTTCTGTTTTGATACTAAAATAGTTTCATTTGAATGTGAATCTATTTTAGTGTAAAAAGTAGGTTCAATATAAACGCCATCATTTGCAATAGAACTATATGCACCTGCAAATTCAAGAGGGGAGATACCGACATCTAATCCGCCTAATGAAAGTGAAAGGTTTACATCTTTATCATTTAAAGTAGTAATTCCCATTTTTTCTAGGTATTTAATTGATACCTGAGGAGTAAGTTGTTCCATAAGTTTTACAAATGGTATATTTTGAGAAGATTCAACTGCTTGTCTTAGTGTAATAGAACCTTTATAATTGTCATAATCAATAGGGGAATAGGCTTCTCCGTTGTAATCTGTGAATGTTGTAGGTTCATCTGCAAAAACAGTCACATTTGTAACTATGCGTTTATCAATTGCAGGAGCAAGTACGGCAATTGGCTTCATAGCTGACCCAGTTTGTCTTTTCATTTGGGTTGCTCGGTTAAATCCTCTTGATTTAGTTTTTTCTCCCAATCCGCCCGAACATGCTACAACATAGCCGGTAGATTGGTCCATAATGACTATTGCAGTTTGTGCAGTATCTTCTCCATTTGATGATTTTAATACATATTTTTTATTTTTACATTCGTTTTCAACTATTTTTTGAACATTGCTGTTTTGTGTGCTATAAACAGAACTTCCTGATAAATAAAAATAGTTTGTTGCAAAATCCTGAGAGATATGTTTTTTATTTGACAAATCAGATATTATTTCATTTATAAGTGCATCTGTGTGATATGAATAAACAGATGAATTATTTTGAAGATTTCCTTTACTGAATTTTAAACCATTGTCTACTTGTGATGTGGCATCTTCAAGTTCCTCTTTTGAAATATATCCTAATTCTTGCATTTTATTTAAAACTGTTTTTGTCCTTTTGTTAATTTTTTCTGATTTATCTGTATCAGAAAAAGGATTATAAGAATTAGGAGAATTATTAATTCCGGCTAGAAATGCACATTCTGCTAAATTTAAGTCATTTATATCACGGTTAAAATAGTAAAGAGCCGCTTCTTTTACACCATACACATTAGGACCAGTATAAATAATGTTTAAATAAGTTTCTAAAATATCATCTTTAGAAAAACTACCATCTAAAACACAAGCATAAAACCACTCTTTAACCTTTCTAGAAATGGTATTTGAATCATCACCAGTCAGGTTTTTAACTAATTGCTGACTGATAGTACTTCCACCAAAAGAGGAAGAGCCACGTTTTATAACATAAGAAAAAATGGCTGCTCCTGTTCTTTTGATATCAACACCATGGTGTTTGTAAAAACGTTGGTCTTCTATTGAAATATAAGCATTTTTTAAATTATCAGGTATTTCTGAAAGTTTAACATTTTCTCTATTTCTTTCGCTTCCTATTTCTGCAATAACGTTTTTGTTTGAGTCAAATACAGTTGAAGTAGAGTTATTAAACATCTCTTTGGCGAGTGTTTTAAAAATATAAGCTTTATATACAAGGTAGCAAATAGATGCTATTATAATTAATATTAAAGTAAAAATTATAAATTTTATAAAACGACTTTTTAATGTTTTATGTTCTTTTTTATCTTCTTTTATTTTTTTTTCCTTATTATGTTTCATTAAAAGTACCTTCCTGTTAAATTACGATTTTTTTTGTTCCTTAGTAGGGATTATACTTTTTATTAAAATTCCAATTCCTACTATTACAAAAGCAAAAGTAACTATTATTCCAAAGGTTGGAATCAACTGTAATATTTTATAAACAAGGCTTAAAACTGCTATAGATAATATTGATAATAATGTGTCATTTGCTTTTTCAAACTTTGTATGTAATTTATTAGACATCAATTTTGCTAAAATAATTATAACGATACTAGATGCGATAAATAAAAGTATGAAGTATATAGCCATTAAAACCAAAGATAAATTAATTGTTATTCCTAATATTAGTAAAAATATACAAACTATAGGAGTTACTATTAAGCCTAATAATCCATACAATAGAGATTTCGGTAAATTTTTAACAAAATCAGGATACTTATTTACAAATTTACAATTTAACCATTTACTAATTATAAATATTACTATTACAAATACTATAAAAGAAATTACTGAAAAAATGAAGTCATTTAAATCAAAAGAATTATCTTGTTTAGTATCAATTAAGGAATAGTTTATATTTCCTTTTACTACATTGTTTGGAATATTAATTGTTTCTTTTGATGAATAATTTAAATTTTCTTCTATATTGGCATCCTCTGAAATTATAATATTTTCAGCTGAAATATTAGCACAATTGTAAATAGAACCATTTAAATTGGTTTTATTTGAAGTGCTAAATAAATCGTTTTTGATAGTTCCATCTAAGGTAAAATCATCTGAAACATTATAAACATTTACACCAATAGAGCCTACAATATTTAAAGAATTTGTAACAGTAAACATTGAAGCATTAATTGTAGCGTTTTCAGAGATTATGATAGAAGGTGCACAAATGAATGCGTTTCCAGTAACTGTTGTATCAATATTAACTGTTCCTCCGGAAATGATAAAGACATCTCCTTCGACGGGAATAGATAAATAAACATCATCTGTTCCGGCGTAAAAATAATTTTCATGATTTGGTGGTGCAATATCTAGAGAAGATGTGTTATCAACAGGTGTACCACCATCCATACTTATAGGTACAACTTCATTGTCATAATTTGTTGTTTCATTATTTGCAAAAGATATTGAAGCTATACTTATAGTTAATAAAATAAAAATAAATAAAAGTTTCTTAAATATATTTTTCATAAATATATTCCCTCCTTAAAATAAAAATTTTACTTAAATATATATTTTTTTTATTTATCTGTCAAGTTGATTTTTATAAGTATTTGTAATATAATAGATGAAGTTTTGGAGGAAATATGAAAAATATAAAAGATTATAATTTAGAAGAATTAAAACAAGAACTAATAAATATGGGAGAAAAGCCATTTAGAGCAGAACAAATATTTAATTGGATTTACAGAGAAAATGTAACATCATTTGATGATATGACAAATTTATCGCTAAATCTAAGAGAAAAATTAAAGCAAAATTACACATTATGCATATTCAATATTTTAAGAAAACAAGTTGCATCAGATGGAACAATAAAATATTTATTTGATGTATTAGATGGAAATGCAATTGAAACAGTTTTAATGAAATATCATCATGGATATAGTCTATGTGTATCATCTCAAATAGGCTGTAAAATGGGGTGTAAATTTTGTGCATCAACAGGAATTGCATTTATAAGAAGCCTAACATCAGGTGAAATTGTAGAAGAACTTTTGGCGGTTGAAAGAGATGAAAATATAAAAATTTCGAATGTGGTATTTATGGGAATAGGGGAACCGCTAGATAATTATGACAATGTTGTAAATGCAATAAGAATTATAAATAATCCAAAAGGAATTAATATTGGAGCAAGACATATTAGTGTATCTACAAGTGGGTTAGTACCTATGATTTATAAGTTAGCTGAGGAAAATATTCAATGTACTTTATCTATTTCTTTACATGCAACTACAGATGAAAAAAGAAGTTCAATGATGCCTGTAAACAACAGATATAATATAGAAGAATTAATGAAGGCTTGTAAGGATTATATTAAAACAACTAATAGAAGAATTTCTTTTGAGTATGCACTAGCTAAGGATAATAATGACAATTTAGATGATGCTAAACAATTAGTTAAATTACTTAAAGGTATGATTTGCCATGTAAATTTAATTCCTATTAATAAAATCGAAAATGGTAAATTTGATAAAAGTTCAAATGAAAATATTTTGAAATTTAGAGATTATTTAAATGACCACGGAATTGTTGCAACTGTTAGACGTGAGCTTGGGTCTGATATTGATGCAGCCTGTGGGCAACTTAGGAGGAAGAATTTGTGATCAAATAATTGAAAAAATATTTGTAATATGATAAGATAAACACATAGAAAATTAATTTTTGGAGGATAAAAATGTTAAGAGAAACATTGAAAAGAAACAAAGGAATAACGTTAATAGCGTTAGTAGTAACTATCATAGTACTTTTAATATTAGCGGGAATAAGTATAGCAATGTTAACAGGACAAAATGGAATATTAAATAGAACAATAGAGGCACAGGAAAAAACGGGAGAAGAGCAAACAAGTGAACTAGTAAAATTATCGGTATCAGATGCAATTTCGCAAGGACTAGGAAATTTAACAGATGTAAATTTAAAAACAGCTTTAAACAACAACATAGGGGATGAAAAGTATGAAATTTCTGGAGATGCAATTAATGGTTGGATATTAATAGTAAATGGCAAGGAATTTAAAATCGATAGCACAGGAAAAATAAAAGAAACAACAACAAAGTTACCAACAAATAAAGAAACGACGCCATATTTTCCAGATGATACTTTTACATTAAAAGAAGGTGATTTAGCTACCGGGTTAGTAATAAAAGATGCAAATGACAATGAATACGTATGGGTAGAAGTACCAACAACAATATATTTAGATTCAAAATATAACACAAATGGAACACCCAGTTCAGCTAATGATTGGGAAAAAATAAAAGATTGCTTAAAAGCTTATACAGTTGATTATTCAAATTCATCTTATAAAGATACAAATACAGATGGAACGACGTATTTAGATGATTATAAAAATATGTTAAAAAGTGTATATATAAATGGAGGATTTTGGGTAGGAAGGTATGAAGCAGGAGTTGAAGGAGATACACCAAGAAGGGCTTATACAAATTTAGTAGAAAGTGATAGAGCAGTAATAAAACAAAACAAACTTCCATTTAATTATGTAACAAGAGATGAAGCTCAAACATTGGCAACAAGAATGAGTTATGATGGATGTACAGGCAGTTTAATATATGGAATACAGTGGGATTTAATATTAAAATATATAGAAACAAAAAGTGCAACTACAAAAAATAATTTAACAAAAGATAGTACAACAATAGGAAATTATTGGAATAATTTATGGAATATAACAAACGAAAAAGCAAAATACTCAATATATAGTGGAAGCGATTTTTCAACATGTCCATACGAAAAAAAATCTGGTTTGAGCGTGATGCTAACAACAGGGGCTGATGCAAGTTTTTCATTAATGAATATATATGATATAGCTGGGAATGTAAGAGAATGGACAAAAGAGTTTTGGAGTGTTAATACTCCAGTTGTTTATAGGGGCGGACGTTATAGTTGTGCTGGTACAATAGAACCTGCTAATGCACGTACAAGTACAGAAACTAGTGCTTCCCAGGATAGCATAGGCTTCCGCGTTGGACTTTGGAAGTAGAAAGAGGTAGAATGAATATTCTACCATTTTTTTTCTAAATCCAACAACTTCTTCAAACTAAGTCCAAAATTTAAAATCTCACTAGCAAAAATAGAAGCAATAAAACCTTTAATTCCAAAGGCAGGAACAAAGAAGAAAATAAAGCTAATACTAACTAATAAATCAATAATATTAATAAAAAGAACATTAACTTGTGCATCTAATCCTTTTAGGATATTATCAACAACAATATCGACATACATAAAAGGGATAAGAGGTGCAAACATTTTTATATAGATACCAATTTGGGCATCATGATAAATAATTTCACCTAATTTATTTCCGAAAATAATATAAAGAAAAGTTAAAAATAGGGCAAACAAAAATGAGCCTATTATTAATTTATCTGAATATTTTTTGATCTTTATATAATCTTTTTTTACATAGTATCTAGAAAACTCTGGTATTAAGAGACCAGAAACAGCAGTTAAAAATGTTGCTGGAAAAAGTACAATTGGCATTGCCATACCTGTTATTGTACCGTATTCTGCAAGAGCCGCTTCGCAATTTATTCCATTTTTTTCTAAGCTAGATGGAATGATAAGTTGCTTTAATGTTGAAAGTCCAGAGCGAATGTAAGATGTAAAAGCAACTGGTAGTAAAATTCTAAAAATTCTATGTAAGAAATGATTATTTTTAACTGTACAAGTATCATCAGTTTTCGTGTTTAGGTCAAATATAAAAACAAATATATTGTATGTAAAAGAACAAACCTCGGACAAGACATCACCTAAGATTAGTGCAAAACATATATTTTCTATATTTCCTGTTGGTATATATTTTTTTAGTAAGAAAATGGTTATAATAATTTTAGCAACATATTCTAAAAAATTTGCAAGCACAGATTTATAAACTCTTCTTACTGCTGTAAAATATCCTGATATACAACTTGATATTGCTATCATTGGAAGTGCAATTGATATTAGGTATACAACTGAATTGCCAACTTTACTATGAAAACAAGTCTTAGCGATGAAAGATGCATTTAAGCAAAATATTATACAGGCTATGAAACCAAATGATAGGCTGATAAGTATACATTTTATTATTGATTTTTTAATTCCTTTATTATTACCAATTGCTAATTCTTCTGAAACAATTCTAGTTGATGTTATGTTTATCCCGAGAAGCGGCAAGTGTAATACCGAACATATATGCGGTCATTATTAATTGGAATACTCCAAGTGCCTCTCTTTCTATTTGGTTTGAAACATATATATTGAATACTAGTCTTATTATTTGGAGAAATAGTGAGCTTCCTACCATTAGGAGAGAGTTTAATATAAATATTTTAAATCTTTTCATAGTTTAATAGTATTAGAGCAGGGAGAAAAAAGAACTTTTAAAGGATATTTTTTTGATATGTTAAGAAAATTACTAGATAAAAAGCTCTTCGTATCAAAAACGTGAAACTTTTTATAAAAGTATCTATTAAAAACGTGAAGAACTTTGCAAAATGATGTGCCAAAAACGTGAAACTTGATTGACTTTTAATAAAAAAAATAGTATACTACAAATAGGAGGCATGCTTATGAAAAGAAAGATTTATAATGAATTATTAAATTGGAAGAACACTAATATACAAAAACCTTTAATGGTAATTGGGGCAAGACAAATTGGAAAAACATATATTATAAATGAATTTTGTAAAAACGAATTTAAAGATTATGTGTATATAAATCTATTAGAACAAACAGAAATAATAAAAATATTTGAAGAAAAAATTAGTACTAGGGATAAATTTAAGAGAATGGAAATTTATTTAGATAAAGACATAGATTTAGAAAATACCATTATATTTTTCGATGAAATACAAGAATGTGAAGAACTAATAGGAGCGTTAAAATATTTCAATGAAGCAGAAGAACCATTTAAAATAATATGTGCAGGTAGCTTACTTGGTGTTAAACTAAAAAGAATGCATTCGTCATTTCCAGTAGGCAAAGTTAAAATGCTTAATATGTATCCTATGGATTTTGAAGAATTTTTAATTGCCAATGGAAATATAGCTTTAATAAATGAAATAGAAAAATGTTATGAAAATAATATAGCAATGGATTCAGTATTACACGAAAAAGCTTTAAACTTATATAGATTGTATTTATGTGTAGGCGGAATGCCAGAGGCTGTAAAGAATTTGTTAGAAAGTGATAAAAATATATTAAAATTTGACAATAGTATAATAGAAGATATTTATAAATCATATTTGAATGATATGAACAAATATGTAACAAATAAATTCGAAGCGGTTAAAATAGAAGAAGTATATAAATCAATTCCGTCTCAACTAGGAAATATGAGCAATAAATTTCAATATGGAAAGATTTCTTCCACTGCAAGGAAAAGAGATTATGAAACGGCTTTAAACTGGCTATTATCTAGTACAATGGTTCATAAGAGTGTAATATTGAATAAGGTAGAAATTCCGCCACTAGGTTTTGCTATTGACGACCATTTTAAATTGTATTTAAGTGATACTGGAATTTTATTAAATATGTTGCAAGTAAAGTATAATGACATTATATTAGATAATTTGCTACAATATAAAGGAATTATTGCTGAAAATTATGTGGCAACTCAGTTAGTTGCGAATTCAAATAATTTGATGTATTGGGAATCTGGAAATCAAGCTGAAGTTGATTTTATATTATATAATGATGATGGAATAATCCCAGTTGAAGTTAAGGGTGATGATAATGTTGGAAGCAAGAGTTTAGGTGTTTATATGAAGAGATATAACCCTAAGTATGCTATTAGAGTTTCTACTAAAAATTTTGGATTTGCTAATAATATTAAATCTGTGCCTTTGTATGCTGTGTTTCTTATTAAGTGAAATTAATACAAAAATAGTTAGAAGATTAAAAATTCTAACTATTTTATTTTTTTATATATTTCAAAATTTCCTCATCAGGAATATTCAAAACTCTTATAATTTTTCTTATGGTTTCAATTTTAGTTTTGTCCTCATCTTTCTCAATTCTTTGAAGCTGTCTAGGACTAATATTAATTATTTCAGCAAGTTGTTCTTGAGTATAATTATTTTTAATTCTGTATTCTTTTATCATATTTTATCACCTACGACAATTATGTCATAGCAGTAAAATAAAAAACACGGTATAAAATGTCATTTTTTATTCAAAAGATGTTGACATTTAATGTCTGGTTTGCTATTATAATTTTGACGACATTATATGTCTAATATACAAATGAAAGGATAGTAATAATATGAAGAAGGATAATGGAATAACCCTAATTGCACTTGTAGTAACTATAATTATTATAATGATTTTAGCACGGGATAAGTGTTTCAATGTTAATAGGGAAAAATGGAATTTTAAATAGGGCAACAGAGGCAAAAGAAAAAACGGCGGAAGCTAAGCTAAAGGAACAGAGCATGTTGGATAATTATGAAGAACAGATTACAAATTATGCAGGAATAAATTGGGATTTAGCTAAAACTAATGCAAAAGCTCCGGAAGAGCAAAAAGAGGAAAGAAATAATGGAGTTATTGGAATTGGAACAGATGGCAAAGCTGTTAATATGGATTTGTGGGAATATACATATATTTCGGAAAATGATAGTTATGCATTAAATGATGATGAAGTTATCAATAATTCAAAAATAGAGAACAAAGGATATTTGGGAGATTTCGATGAAAATGGCCAAATAGCTGGGACTGTGCCAGTATATATAAAAAGTAGGAGTGATATTGAGTTTAAACCTGTAACAGATATGAATAATACATTTAGAGAATGTTCTAAACTTAAAATTGCACCTAAAATACCAGAAACGGTAATTACTATGTTTACAACTTTCAATAGTTGCGTAAACTTAGAAATTCCACCAATATTGCCAGCAAAATTAGAAAATATGTATGGATTATTTTACAATTGTAATTCTCTAAAATATTCTCCTGAATTTCCCAAAACAGTCACTGATATGGCACAAAGTTTCGTATTTTGCAGAAAAATAGAGAGCTTTCCGGAATTGCCACCTAATGTTGTATCATTAAATGGAGCTTTTGCTCATAATTTAGCATTAAAAAAAGCTCCATCATATATTCCCGCAACTGTTGAAACAATGAAAGAGACATTTATTGACTGTCCGAATTTAGAAGGAACTTTAGTAATTGATGCTAATCCTATAGATTATACAAGATGCTTTCAAAAAACATCTTTATATGGAAATGGATTGACACTAACAGGTAGGAGCAATTTATTAGAGGAACTTATAAATACAAAATCTAGTGATGCAAATATTATGCTAAGTAAATAATGAAAAAATATATAGGATTATTATAGGCCGAAAGAATCAAAAATCGGCCTATAATATATTAAAAAAGAACCGTCCCAATTTCAAAATCATTTCTTCACCCCAACATCAACATCTAAGCAAACCACAACTCTCCCTTCAAAAATAGCCTCCAAAGTACACACAAACTCATCCTCATCATCAACATCAGCCAAATGAATAAAAATCCTCCTAGGAAGCAAATTCAAAAGAGTATTTAAAATCATATCAGAAGAAGAAAAACTAATATCAGACAAATACTTAGCTCCAAGCAAATTAATACTAGTATCAATAACATTTCTATTTTTATCTAGTAAAATAGCATCAACATTCTTACTACTATTCCTATAAATCAAATGCACAAAATCAGAATTATATCCCTCAGAATTAACATAAATTTTAAGCAAAGATACAAACTCCTGATATTCCTTTTCTACTAAATACTGATTAACAGAACTATCAATCTCAGTTTCTAATTCATCAATATATTTTTTTAATCTAAAAGTAATAAAACCTTTTAAATACAATTTACAGCAAACATTAGACTCACAATTCTTAAAAAATCCATAAAAAGCCTCAAATAAAATATTTTCTTTAACCTCAAAATCTTCAATATTTTCCAAACGATTTTCATAAAATTTATCTAAAACAACACTTTGTTCAAATTTATCAAAATAAAAATATTCTTTTTGTAAAATATTTCTTGTAATACTATCCTCATAAATGTCTAAAACTAAAAAAGACAAAATATTAGAAATAGTACTGAAAAACAAATTTTCGTCAAGCCCTTTATAATGTATAAAAATATTATTATAAATACTAAATTTATGGCATGAAAAATAAACATCTTTCAAATCTATTTTATTTAAATTATCTAGTAGATAATCAATTGCCTTACTATTGTTAGTTTTTATACACAAAGATTTCATTTCAAATGAACCCCTTTCTTCAATAATTATTATCTACTAAAAATGGTTAAGATATACCTTATATTATGCGATTGAAAAGATTTTGTGAGCAGATATTGAACTTAACATAAAAGTGTGCTATACTTAATGTACTTTTGCAGTTATGCAAAATAAAAATAACTTGCAGTAAATTTTCTTAATTACAATTGTAGGAGGAAAACAAAATGAAAATATTTCACACGGAAAATGGAAAAGAGGCAGTATATGTTCAAATGCAGGATATTATGGAATTAAGTCGAAGCGATACACCTATACTTGCATCTATTTATATGAAGGTATTTAAAGGAATAGTAATTATAGATGATTCAAATCGGTTTGATTTTGTAAGATTTGATGAAGAGGAAGAAGTTAAATTCTTTAAAGAGGTAGATTTCATTATCGATTATAATGAATACAAAGATATGACCGATGACCAATTGAAAAATGAATGGAGGAGGTTTGTAACCAAGTCAAATGAAATTGCAAAAAAGTGGAATGAAATGTCTAAGGACGAGAGAGAAAAAAATATCAATTTATTTCAAGAATACGAAAATCTGAAATATATGATGGATGTTTTGGAAGATATTTATGCAATTAAGCATAATAAGATGTCAATGCCATTTCCTGAATTTGTTCAAATTCCCCGAATGCCGAAAAAGAAATCATTTTTTGAAAAGATATTCTTTTGGAGAAAAGAATAAGTGAAATAAGAAACAAAGCTTTACTTGAAAAAAGTGAAGCTTTGTTTTTTTCTGATTGGGGATGGTTTCTTTGAGCTACAAGAACTGTGCCCAATGCAAAAAATTCTATTGCTATTTTTTTTCCAATGTAGTAAAATGAGACCCAAAGATTAATATTACGAAAGGAAAAACAATGAGAAAAAAATGGAAATACTATGAAAATAAAAATAAACAAGAAGCTTTAAAATTGCAAGAAAAATACGGATTAAATAGTTTGATTTCTGAAATATTAGCAAACAGAGAAATAACAACCGAAAATGCAGCAATATTTTTAAATCCAAACAGACACGACTTCCATGATCCATTCCAAATGCCAGATATGGAAAAAGCAGTTCAAAGAATATTAAAAGCGATTGAAAACAAAGAAAAAACAATCATATTCGGGGACTATGATGTAGATGGAATAACAAGTTCAACAATCCTAAAAAGTTTCTTAAAGGAACGAGGTTTAGAAGTACGGAAACTATATTCCCAATAGACTAAAAGAGGGATATGGCTTAAACAAAGAAGCAATAGAAAAAATAGCTAAGGAAAACTATACCCTAATGATAACAGTAGACTGTGGAATTACAGGAAACAAAGAAATTGAATATGCAAAAACATTTGGAATAGAAACAATTGTAACAGACCACCATGAACCAGCAGAGACTTTACCAGATGCACTAGCTGTTGTAGATTGTAAAAGAAAGGACAACAAATATCCTTTTAGAGAACTTGCAGGAGTTGGAGTTGCTTTTAAATTAGCACAAGCTATAAGCATTAAGATGAATTTAGATGAAAAGGAATATTTAAAATATCTAGATATAGTGGCAATTGGTACAATTTCAGATATAGTGCCTTTGATAGACGAAAATAGAGTCATAACAAAACTCGGCTTAAAACTTGTAAGGTGTACAAAAAATATCGGCTTAAAAGCGATTTTGAACGAAATACGGATATAATAAAATAGATTCTACTGCGATTTCATTTGGAGTAGCACCAAGAATTAACGCATGTGGTAGAATGGGACATAGCTATAAAGCATTAGACCTTTTGCTAGAAACTGATTTAGAAAAAGCAACCAAACTTGCAGGAGAAATAAAGGAATTTAATAATGAAAGACAACTAAAAGAAAAATACATATTTGAAGATGCAAATGAGCAAATTAAAGAAAAACACCTTGAAAATGAAGATTGCATAATTTTAGGCGGAAGTAGTTGGCATAGTGGCGTTATAGGAATTGTAGCCTCTAAAATAACTGAAATGTATTATAAACCTTCTATTTTAATTTGCTTTGAGGATGATAAAGATATAGGCAAAGGTTCAGGAAGAAGTATCCAAGGTTTTGATTTACACGATGCTTTAATGAAATGTAAAGATTTTTTAGCAGGATTTGGTGGACACAGTATGGCAGTTGGAGTAAGTGTAAGCAAGGAAAAATTTGAAAAATTTAAAGAAGAGTTTTTAAAGCTTGCAAAAGAAGCAGATATTTCAAGCTTAAAGCCTGTTTTGAATATTGATGCAGTATTAAATATAGATGATATAAACAAGCAAATGGTAGAAAGCTTATCTTTACTAGAACCATTTGGGGAAGCAAATACTCAGCCTATATTTGCATTCAAAGGCTTAAAAATTCAGTCAATTAGAAGTTTAACAGAAGGAAAACACTTAAAATTAAGTTTAAAAAGTAACAACAATACATATGTAAATGCAATAGGTTTTAACCTAGGTCATCTTGCATCAGAATTTACAATTGGAGACAAAATAGATGTAGCAGGGAACTTAGAAATAAATTCTTTTAATGGAGTAGATAGTATCCAAATAAATTTAAAAGATGTAATGAAATCTATATAAATAAAGGGGGATTATATGATAACAGAAAATAAAGATGAAATAACAATTTATGATGTAATATCAAAGAAAAAAGAAGTATCAAAAAAGGCAGATACAAAACTAATAATGAAAGCATACAACTTAGCAGCAGAAAAACATAAAGACCAAAAAAGAGGTTCAGGAGAACCTTATATAATCCATCCTTTAAATGTTGCATATATTTTAGCATCAATAGGAATGGATGATAATACACTTTGCGCAGCTCTTCTTCACGATGTAGTAGAAGATACAGATGTTACTCAAAAAGACTTAACAGACCTTTTTGGACAAGAAATTTCAGATATGGTTGCAGGTGTTACTAAATTAAGTACTATTCAATTTGCAACCTTAGAAGAAACGCAAGTAGAAAATTATAGAAGAATGTTTTTAGCAATGGGAAAAGACATAAGAGTTATATTAATAAAACTTGCAGATAGACTTCATAATATGAGAACATTAAAATATCTAAAAAGAGACAGGCAAATTGCAAATGCAAAAGAAACTTTGGAACTATATGCACCACTTGCAAATAGATTAGGTCTATATTCAATAAAAGCAGAATTAGAGGACCTTGGCTTTAAATATATGTATCCAGAAAAATATTATGATTTAGTTGAAAGTATAAATAAGAAAAAAGATGAAAGACTAAAGTTTATAGAAAAGATAATGGATGATATAAGAGTTCAGCTAAAAAAACAAAGAATAGATGCAGAAGTTACAGGAAGAGCCAAACACTTGTACTCTATATATAGAAAAATGATAAGAGATAATTGTACAATAGACCAAATATATGATTTGTTTGCTATGAGAATTATAGTAAACTCTGTAAAAGACTGTTATGCAGCATTAGGTGTAGTTCACGAAATGTATAGTCCGATGCCGGGAAGATTTAAAGACTATATAGCAGTTCCAAAACCTAATATGTATCAATCAATCCATACAACATTACTTGGAGAAAAAGGAACACCATTTGAAGTTCAGATTCGTACATGGGACATGCATAAGATTGCAGAAAATGGTATCGCAGCACACTGGGCATATAAGGAAGCAAATTTCTTAGGAAGAGGAAAGAAAAATGTTATAGTCACAGAAGATAAACTTGCATGGCTTCGTGAAACTCTAGAGTGGCAACAAGAAATGCAAGACCCAGAGCAATTTTTAGACAATTTAAAAAGAGAATTATTTGAGGATGAAGTTTATGTCTTCACTCCAAAAGGTTTAATAAAGGTTTTACCAAAAGGTGCAACACCAATTGATTTTGCATATTCTATTCACGCTGAAATCGGAAATCACATGACAGGTTGTAAGATAAATAGCAAAATGATGCCTATTATTACTCCATTAAAAAGTGGAGATATAATAGAAATAATTACATCTGATAATTCAAAAGGTCCAAGTATGGATTGGCTTAAATTTATAAAAAGTGCTCAAGCTAAAAATAAGATAAATAGTTGGTTTAAAAAAGAGAAAAAAGCAGAAAATATTGAAAAAGGGAAAATATCTATTGATAAAGAACTAAAAAGACTTGGTTTATCTCATGACAAATTATTTAAAACAGATTACATTACACCAATGCTTAATAGATATAAATATAAAGACCTAGACGAAATGTATGCAGCAGTTGGATTTGGTGCAAATTCAGCAGGAAAAGTAATTGCTCGTATGCTTATAGAGTATAGAAAAGACCATAAAGAAGAAGAAATCGAAGAAAAGCTCGAAGAACTATCTAAGGCTAAAGCTGAAAGAAAAGCAAAGCCATCTAGTAATGGTATAATAGTTAAGGGAATAGATAATTGTTTAGTAAAGCTTTCTAAGTGTTGTAATCCTCTTCCGGGTGATGAAATTATAGGATATATTACAAAAGGTAGAGGCGTTTCTGTTCACAGAAAAGATTGTGTTAATGTTAAAGATTTATTAAAAGAGGAAAATAGAATTATTGATGTTTCTTGGGTAGAAGAAAAACAAGCATCTTATAATGTTGATATAGAAATTTCAGCAAATGATAGAAGCGGATTATTAGCAGATATTACAAAAGCTTTATCTGTAGCTAAAGCAAATATTGTTGGAATTAATGCTAAAACTGGTAAAGATAGAATTGCAATTATAGAACTTACTTTGGAAACTAAAAATATAGATGAACTTAATTCTATTTTAAAAGCTATTCGCAAGGTGGATAGTGTTTATGAAGTAACAAGAAAGAAGGTTTAAAATTTAATGATACTAAAGAGATTAAAAATATCAACATGGATAGGGGATGAAACAAATTGCTATATAGTTTTTGACCAAGAAAGTAAAGAAACGATGGTTGTTGATCCAGCAGGTGATGTAGACAGAATTATTGAAATGATAAATATTTTACAAGGAAATTTAAAATATATTTTTCTAACTCATTGCCATGGAGACCATATAGCAGGTGTTAAGGAATTAAGAGAAAAGATGGGTGGAAAGGTTTTAATCCATAGGTTAGATGTAGAGGGATTAAATAATAAAGAAATAAATCTTACTGAATTTATGGATGGACTTCCAGAAATTGAAATAGATGCAGATTCTAGATTAGATGATGGAGACTTAATTCACGTGGGTAATCTTGAATTTAAAGTTATTCATACACCAGGTCATACTAAAGGAGGTTGTTCTTTATATTTAGAAAGTGAGAAACTTTTGTTTTCTGGTGATACTTTGTTTAGAGGTACATGGGGAAGAACAGATTTACCTACTTCTGATTTTGATGAGATTATGGATTCTATTATAAATAAGTTACTTGTTTTACCAGATGATACTATTGTGTATCCGGGTCATGGTAAATCTACTATGATTGAAAATGAGAAACCTATTTATTTGGAGCTAAAACCTAGAAAAATTTAAAAATAGAAGAAAAAACATCAAAAATGGAAAAAATTACCATTATATTTGTTTGGAATATGAAATTTTTGATTTGATTATTGGAAAAAAATGGGATATTATAATAAACATGCAACAAGCAAAAGGTAATCTTTTATTTGGATTATCGTAATTAACAGAAAGGAGAATTATATGCAGAACGAAAAGGACAATGTTGCTACTATTGAACGGACAAACGAAACGAAACCAAATAACCACTCGGTAAGATCGGATTATTATCCATTTAACCAGACTTTCTTGGACGATTATTACAAGCAATGGGAAGTTAAAAAGTCTAAGAGTTAAAAGAGAAGATGAGCATTTATACTTAGAGTATATTTGCTCATCTTTTTGCATATTTTTTTTGATTAAGAATATATATCTATTTAGGGAGAAGATATATGTTCAATGTTACAGTTATAAGATTAAAAGACATTATAAAAATAATTGCTATTGTGATTATTATTTATATTTTAGGAGATTTAGTCTTTAAGAATGTTCAGTTTGAAAATTATTTTAATAAATCTATAAACATTAATACTGATAAGTTCATCAAAATGGGAATAAATACGGAAAGTAGTATTTTTAAATATGTTTTGGGAAATGGAGAAGCGGAGCAAGAAAGAACAGAAGAGGTAGAAGCGGATTTAAAAAACATATCTGCAAAAACAATATTAAACATAAGTTCAAAAATATTTGAAACCAAGGAAAAAGAACAAACTTTTGGACAAGAACAAAATGAAGATGTTAATGGAAATCAAGATGCAAACACAAATTCGGAAGAACAAAAAACAGCACAAACACAAGAAGTAACAACAGACTTAAGCACGCAAGTTGTAACTCAAAATCCGATAGCAGAAAGATATAACAAGGAATATACTGGAATAAAAATAAGAAATGAAACATCATATGAATTAACAGATGATATGCTAAACCCAGAAAGCCTAGATATAGATAAAAAAGACATAATAATATTTCATACTCATACATGTGAAAGTTATACTCAAACAGAAAACTATAAATATGAACCATCACGGAAATTACAGAACAATAAATCAGAATTTTTCTGTTGTGCGTGTAGGGGATGAACTTACAAATTATCTTGGAAATTATGGTTTTAATGTAAATCATAACAAAGATTTTCATGACTATCCAGCTTATACAGGTTCATATTCTAGGTCATTAAAAACAGTGCAAAATATATTAAGCAATTTCAATTCAGATATTATAATAGATTTACATAGAGATGCAATTGGTAGTAAAGAAGATTATGCGCCATTAGTCAAAATAGGGAATGATTATTGCGCACAGCTTATGTTTGTAATGGGAAGTGATGGGGGAGGATTATCACATCCAAACTGGAGTTCGAATTTGAAATTTGCAGTAAAAATTCAGCAAAAAGCAAATGAACTATATCCCGGATTATTTAAACCTATTATTTTAAGAAATTCAAGATATAATCAGCATCTAGGGAAAGCGGCTTGTATAATTGAAGTAGGAGCTACTGGAAACACAATGGAACAAACTTTAGCGAGTATGAAATATCTAAGCAAAGTAATGGAAGAAGCTTTAAAATAAAGTCTGAATAGTAGTTAAAATTTGGCATATAATATTTATATAGCCAAATTTTAACAAGAGAGGTGGGAAAATGCCTAAAGAAACCAAATATTGGACAAGTGTTGTAAAAAGAATATTATTAGTTTTTCTAGCAATTATTTTAACTATTGTAGCTTTTAAACTGGCTATATTTTATATGCCATTTTTGATTGCTTTTATTATATCATTAATCATAGAACCATTAATAAAAAAACTTATGAAAAACTTAAAAATTACCAGAAGATTAAGTTCGATTATTGTATTTGTAATAACATTTGGAATTATAATTGGACTTTTAGTTTGGGGAATTGCAACAATTGTTTCAGAATCTTCAAATTTACTTTCAGATTTTAATAATTATTATGATAATATATATTTTCAGGTTCAAAAAATATTAGAAAAATTCAATTCTGTAAAACTAAGATTTTCCAAAGAATTAATAGACATAATTGAAAAAAATAGTTTTACTATATTAAATAATATATCCGACTATTTCCAAAATTTTCTAATGGGAATTGTAAATGGAATTAAACTTATACCTTGTATGATGATATATGTAGGTGTAACGATTTTAGCATTGTATTTTATTTGTACAGATAAAATATATATGCTAGATGAATTAGAACATCATTTGCCAGAAAAATGGATGAAGGAACTTACTCGGCCATATAAGAGAACTTATAAAGGTTTTAGGAGGATATTTAAAAGCACAAGCAACACTTATATTAATTTCTTTTATAATATCTCTAATCGGACTTTATATAATGTATTTTTGTGGGTTAAATGTTGGATTTCCACTTATTATTGCACTTGGAATTGCTTTTGTAGATGCTCTTCCTATTTTAGGCTCTGGAACTGTTATGGTACCTTGGGGGATTTTATCTGGATTAAATGGAGATTTAAAGCTTGGGCTTGCAATAATTGGTTTGTGGATTATTATGTCTGTAACTAGACAATTTATTGAGCCTAAAATTGTGAGTCGGAAATATTGGGATACATCCTATTTTTACAGTTGCAGCAATGTATACTGGTTTTAAGTTTATTGGTGTTTTACGGCATGTTTGTAGGGCCTATTGTTCTTATTATTTTGAAAAATGTCTTTTCTAAGTTTTTTGATGGGGGAATTGTGAAAACTATTTTTAATTTGGAATAGTGCTTGACTTTTTGAAAAACGTCCTGTATAATTGACGGTAGTTTTTAATATTTACAAGTTAATTCATATTTATAAATTATATCACAATATCATAAAAAATTTAGAAAGAGAGGAACACGAAATGACCGAAAAAATAGAAGAATTAATTTTAGAACAATTATTTAATTTATCAAATAAAATAGATAATTTACACACCGAAATGAATGAAAGATTTGAAGCACAGGATAGAAAGATGGATGATAAATTGGAAAAACAGAAAAATGAAATTACGGAAGAATTTGATAAGAAATTAGAAAAACAAAGTAGACAATTTGATGAAAAGCTAGAAAGTCAAAGCAAACGATTTGATGAAAAGTTAGAAAAACAAAAAATTGAATTAATTGGATACTTTGATGAAAAACTAGAAAGCCAAAGCAAACAATTTGATAAAAAACTTGAATGTCAAAGTAAACGATTTGATGAAAAACTAGAAAGCCAAAGTAAACGATTTGATGAAAAGTTAGATAAACAAAAGGCTGAACTAATTGAAAAAATTGATGAAAAAGAAAACAAAATATATAACTACATTAGAGCAGAAGGAAAAGGCCTTGTAGAAATGATAGAACATTCATTTGAATTCAATGCTAAACAGAGAAAAGAAATGGAAAAAAGAATAATGAATAAGATTAATGAAATAGAAAAAAATGAACAAAACAGAGGAATTCAAGCAATAATATAATGTAGTTAAACAATATAGCTACTTATACTGATTTAATATAAGTAGCTATAGCTATTAAAACATGCTAGAAGTAGGCACATAAGAATTATCGGGAACAGAAACAAATTTATTTTCTGGTTCACTACATTCAAACATATTATCAACCTTAATTTGAGCAATATCACCATAATACTCTCCTTTAATAATAGTACCAGTAATATCAACCCAAGTGTTGTCTTTAAACTCATAAGCAGTATCATAAGTACACAAAAAACCAACAACAAGGCTTTGAGAGGTATTTTCATTTACAAGCATATCACGAGCTAATACAAACTCATCTTTATCAAAATCAATAAGTCTATAAACATAACCAGTAAAGTGGACTTTACAACCTATATAGGAATCAATATCTTCTGTAACTGCTTGCAAAATATTTGTATAATTTTCAGGTGTAATTTCAAAAACTTTATTAGATTTTATAGTGTCAGTAAGTTTTATTTCAGAACTATATCTGTTTTCATTTTTGAAAAAAATATTATAAATTCCAATAGAAAAAATAACCAAAATAATCAAAAGCATAATGATAAATAAAAATTTAACTAATCTATTGCCATTTAGTTTTAAATTATATAAAAACATAAGATACCTTCTTTCTGTACTTTTATAGTAAAAATTTATTCTAAAATACAAATAATATTACAAAAAAACTTGCTAAAAAATAATTTTAGTGATATAGTAAACGGGAAAAATACTTAAAACAATTTGAGAGGATGAAAGAGAATATGAAATTATTTAAATCATACAGCGAAAAAGAGGTTAAAAAAGTAAGACCTATAGTTGACAAAATTAATAGTTTAGAAGGAGAAATAAGCAAATTATCAGATAAAGAGTTAACTAATAAAACTGCTTATTTTAAAGAAGAATTAAAAAACGGAAAAACATTAGATGATATCTTACCAGAAGCATTTGCAGTAGTTAGAGAAGCATCAAAAAGAGTTTTAGGAATGAGACACTTTGATGTTCAATTAATAGGTGGAATTATACTTCACCAAGGAAGAATTGCAGAAATGAAAACAGGTGAAGGAAAAACATTAGTTGCAACACTTCCAGTATACTTAAATGCCTTAGAAGGAAAAGGCGTACACGTAATAACAGTAAATGATTACCTAGCAAAACGTGATAGTGAATGGATGGGAAAATTATATAAATTCTTAGGATTATCAGTAGGACTTGTAGTTTCTGGACAAACTCCAAAACAAAAACAAGAAGCATATAATAGTGATATTACTTATGGTACAAACAATGAGTTCGGATTTGACTACTTAAGAGATAATATGGTTATATATAAAGAACAACTAGTACAAAGAAGTTTGCATTTTGCAATAGTAGACGAAATAGATAGTATATTAATAGATGAAGCTAGAACACCACTTATCATTTCAGGTAGTGCAAATACATCATCAGATTTATATAAAAAAGCAGATACATTTGTAAGAAAATTACAAGCAAAAGTTATAGTAGAAGAAGATGTTAAAGACTTTGACCAACAAGAAGATAATGAAAAATATGACTATATTGTAGACTTAAAAGCAAAATCTGCAACATTAACACAAAAAGGTATAGAAAAAGCTGAAAGAGAATTCGGACTAGAAAACCTAAATGATATAGAAAACTCTAGTATCGTGCATCACATAAATAAAGCATTACACGCACATGGTGTAATGAAAAAAGATACAGATTACATTGTAAAAGATGGACAAGTATTAATAGTTGATGAATTTACTGGACGTATCATGTATGGAAGAAGATATAATGACGGATTACATCAAGCTCTAGAAGCAAAGGAAAAAGTAAAAATAGCAGATGAATCAAAAACATTAGCTACAATTACATTCCAAAACTTCTTCAGAATGTATGGAAAACTTTCAGGAATGACAGGTACTGCAATGACAGAAGAAAGCGAATTTGAGGAAATATACAATCTAGACGTTGTTGCAATTCCAACAAACAAACCTGTAATGAGAAAAGATTTAAATGATGTTATATACAAAAATGAAAGAGCTAAATTTAACGCAATTGTAGAAAGCGTTAAGGAAGCACATGCTAAAGGACAACCAATATTGATTGGTACTGTATCTGTTGAAAAATCAGAATTATTAAGCAAAAAATTAAAAGAAGCAGGAATAAAGCATACTGTATTAAATGCTAAATATCATGAACAAGAAGCCGAAATAATTGCTCAAGCAGGTAAGTTTGGAGCAGTTACAATCGCAACAAATATGGCAGGACGTGGAACTGATATTATGCTTGGAGGAAACAGTGAATTCTTAGCAAAACAAGAAATGAAAGCAAACAAAGTTCCTGAAAACTTAATTGAAGAATCAAACACATATTATGAAACAGATGACCAAGATATATTAAGAGCAAGAGAAACATTTAAGAAATTAGATGAAAAATATCAAGAACAAATAAAAGAAGAAAAAGAAAAAGTAATAGCTGCTGGAGGTCTAAAAATAATAGGAACAGAACGTCATGAATCAAGACGTATCGACAACCAATTGCGTGGACGTAGTGGACGTCAAGGAGACCCGGGAGAATCTAAATTCTATATAGGATTAGATGATAACTTAATGAAAATCTTCGGTGGAGATAGAGTAACAAAAGTTTATTCAGCATTAAATGTTGATGAAAACATGCCAATTGAAGTTAGAATGATTTCAAAAGCAGTTGAAAATGCTCAAAAGAAAGTTGAAGGAAGAAACTTCAGTATTCGTAAAAATGTCCTAAAATATGATGATGTTATGAATGTTCAAAGAGAAGAAATTTATTCTCAAAGAAAACAAGTTCTTGATGGAATGGATTTAAGCTCTGTTATATCAAATTATATTGATTGGGTTGCAAGAGCAACAGTTGAAACATATCATGAATCAGATGAAAAAGGAAAATTAACTTTAAATATAGAAGCTTTATCAAATGAGATTGTAAGCACATTTGGAATAAATATGTTAGATGAATTAAAAGACAAATCTGAAGATATAGAGGCAATTATTTCAAGTTTACAAGAAAAAGCTCATGAAAAATATGCTGATAAAGAAAAAGAAATCGAAGCTGAACAATTACGTGAAATTGAAAGAATTGTTATGCTTAAAGTTGTTGATCAAAAATGGATGGATCACATTGATAATATGGATGAACTTAGAAAAGGTATTGGGCTTCAAGGTTGGGGACAAAAAGACCCAGTCGTTCAATACAGAATTGTTGGTACCGAGATGTTTGATGAAATGATCGAAGCAATCAAACTAGATGTTGTTAAACTTCTTATGAATTTAAGACAACAAAAGGATTTAAGAAGAAGTGAAACAGCTAAAATTACTAAAGCTGCTTTACAATCTATAAATAGTGTTGATGGAGGACAATCTTCTGTAGAAAATCCTGAGGTTAATAGAACTGTTGTTAGGGAAACTCCTAAGGTTGGTAGGAACGATTTATGCCCATGTGGCTCGGGAAAAAAGTATAAGAATTGTTGCGGAAGAAATCAGTAATCTAATATTGCTGCTGGTTATTACAAAAAATAAGTGATTAAATGTCAGTATTTCAACATATACTGGCATTTTTTATATTTTTAATAATTCGCGAAAATTACAAAGCCTATTATGAAAATATTATAAATGAAAGGTGGAATGGAAATGAAAAAAAACGTAATAAAAAATATTATTTATATTGCAATATTGGCAATTGTAGCAATAACTTCAATATTTGTTGTATCACCAATTGCAAAATCAAACGAATTTCATAGAAATACAATTCGAACTTTAGATGATAAAAAGATGACAGTAGCAGAAATAACAGCAGGTTGTGCAGCAACATCTATAGCACTGTCTGCCATACCAGGAGATAGCACAACCCCAATTGCAAATAAAATAATGGATTTAAGTTCTTATTTATTAATAATTGTAGTTGTGATTTTCCTTGAAAAAATAATGCTAAATTTAACAGGAGTTGTAACCTTTACAGTATTGATACCTGCTTCTTGTATACTATTGGGAATTTATGTTTTAATAAAAAATGAGATTGTAAAGAAGTTTGCAATAAAGCTTGCCGTATTTGGAGTGATATTATTTGTAACTATACCATTAAGTGTTCAAATAAGCAATATAATAGAAGATTCATATAAAGAAAACCTAGATAGTTTGAAAAGTGATCAAATTTCTGTAGAAACTAAAGAAAGCAAAGTGGAGGAAAATGAAACTCAAGATGAAGGATGGCTTTCTAAGGTAAAGGATGGAATTGAAAAAGCAGGAGAAGGAGTTTCAAATTTAGTAGAAAAGGGAAAACAGGCTTTAAGTAATTTAATAGATGGTATTGCAATATTATTGATTACATCATGTATAATACCTATAGCAGTATTAATATTTTTATTATGGATTGTAAAAATGATATTTAATGTTAATATAACAATACAAAATCCTAAGAAGTTTTTTAAAGAGAAAAAAGAAAAGGTAGATATTGATGAAAATGAATAAATACCACTAATTGTAAAGACTATCACTTTATAGAACTGATAATCTTTTTCTAAAACTTGACTAAAATCAATAGTTTTGGAAAAATATTTCCAAAACTTATGATGGAATAACTAAAGTTAATGTAATAGATTGGTTGCTAGAAAATAATTAAATAATATTCAGGAGGTAAAAATGAAATATTTAGTAGTATCAGATATACATGGCTCATTATATTATGCAAGAAAATTAGATGAAATAATAAACAAAGAAAATCCAGATAAAATAATCTTATTAGGAGACCTATATTATCATGGACCAAGAAATGCTCTAACAGAGGAATATAACCCAAGTGAAGTAGCTAAAATTTTAAATAAATATGCAGAAAAAATCATGTGTACTAGAGGAAACTGCGATGCTGAAGTGGATGAAATGATATCGGATTTCAAATTTGAAAATAATATTCAAATAAATATTAATGGTGTAGATTTTTTCTTTAGCCATGGTCATGTCTATAATTCAGATAATGTGCCACCAACAGGAGATGTGATAGTATATGGACATTTTCATACAGGTTTTATAAAAGAAGAATATGGATTAATATTTGTAAATCCGGGTTCTATCTCATTACCTAAAAATAATACGGCGCATAGTTATGTAATAATAGATGATTCGGAAATTATTTTAAAGGATATTGATGGAAGTGTTATAGATAGAAGAGAATATACTTATAAAAAATAAGGAGTTGATAAGACATGCCAAAATTTATAATGATAGTTGGACCACAAGCTGTAGGCAAAATGACTGTAGGACAGGAATTAACTAAAATAACAAATTTGAAATTACTTCATAATCATATGACAATAGAATTATTAACTAAAATATTTGATTACAGTAAAGAAAGTTACACCAAACTTAATTTAGAATTTAGGACACGAATTTTTGAAGAGTTTGCTAAAAGTGCTGAATATGGATTGATTTTTACATGTTGCTTCGATTTTGATGTATGTGAAGAATGGGAAATAATTAGAAAATGGAGAAATATTTTTAAAGAAAATGGCGGAGAATGTTATTTTATAGAATTAGAAACGTCTTTAGAGGAAAGATTGAGAAGAAATAAAACAGCAAATAGGTTAGAAAATAAACCTTCAAAAAAAGATTTAAAATGGAGTGAAGAAGATATTATTAAATCAAATAAAAAACATAGGCTAAATTCTAATTCAAATGAAATACCATTTGAAAATTATTATAGAATTAATAATACAAATATATCGGCAGAGGAAACTGCTAAAATGATAAAAGAAAAATTTGATTTGTAAAAAATGACAAATAAATAAAAAATCATATGACGAAAGGATAATAAAATTATGAAAATTAGAGAAGCAACAATTAATGATTTAAATAATGGATTATTGAAGGTTTTTATTGAAGGATATAGATACCACCAAAATGGAAGACCCGATGTTTTTGCCGACCTTTCTGACGAAGATTTAAAGAAAGATTTAATAAAACAATTTGAAAATTTATCTATACTAGTAATTACAGATAATGACATTATAATTGGTTATCTTGCATATAAAATAAAAGAAAAACATGTTAAAAAATTAGATGTTGACCAATTAATAATAACAGAGAAATACAGGAGAAAAGGACTAGGAAAAGCATTAATGAATGAAGTGAAAGATATAGCATTAAAAAATAATTGCGACCGAATTGAATTAAATTGTTGGATATTTAATGAGGAAGCTATAACAATGTATGAACATATTGGTTTTGAAAGACAAAGAATAGTATATGAAATGCCTTTGAAAAATATTCAATAAAGTATGGAGGAAAAATGATTGATGAAATAAAAATAAGACAAGCCCAAATAGACGATGTAAAAGCAATTTCGAATATAAAAGTAAAAGGTTGGCAAAATGCTTACAGAGGTATTATAGACAATGAGTATTTAGACAATATGAATGTAGAACATGTGATAAGAAAAAACAAAGCGAATTTTAACAATCAAAACTTTATTGTTGCAGAAATGAACCAAACAGTAGTTGGATTTTGTGGATATAGTTATAATTACGAAAATAATAATGAAGCAGATTGTGAGTTAATAGGAATATATGTAAAACCTGAATTAAAAAGAAATGGAATTGGAAGAGAATTAATTAAATATGTTATTGATGAATGTAAAAATACAGGAAGAAGAAAGTTGATTTTATGGTGTCTTAAAAAGAATTATCTTGCAAGAGAATTTTACGAAGCAATGGGAGGCATTGCTACAAACATTAGATGGATGTCAATTGGAGAAAAGCAATATGAAATGATATCATATTTATATGAACTATAAAAGGAGGAATTTGTACATATGAAATATTTTAAAAAATTAATAGGAGAAAGAATATATTTATCTCCTAAAGGAACATCAGAAGAAGAAATTCAAAAATTTACTGAATGGATGAATGATTTTCAAATAACTGATTATATTGGACGAAGTGGACAAATAATGACTTTAAATAAAGAAAAAGAATGGCTAGAAAATTCGGCTCAAAATACAGATAATAGAAACTTTGACATAATTGAAATTAAAAATGACAAATTAATTGGGACTATTGGATTAGAACGTTTTAACTGGATTAACAGGAGTGCAGTTTTAGGCATATTTATTGGCGATGAAAATTTTAGAAACAATGGATTGGGTACAGAAGCAATTAATTTATTATTAGAATATGGCTTTAAATATTTAAATTTACATAGTATAAAATTATCTTTACTTTCAGTAAACGAAAGAGCACATAAATGTTATCTAAAATGTGGATTTAAAGACACAGGTCTTAGTAGAGAACAATATTTTATTGATGGAAAGTATTATGACAAATTATATATGGATATACTAGAAAGTGAATTTAACGGTGATTATATCAAAAATAAGAATATATAAATAAGGGGCTAATTACAATGGAAAGAGAATTAGAACATAAAATATTTTGGGAAAATGATTATATAAATAAAAATGATATGGAAAAAGAAATTAAAGAATATATATCAGATTTAAAAAGTAAATATCCTTTAGCTATAGTTACTAGAGAATTCCATAAAGGTAAAAATGTTTTAGTTAGAGCTACTGAAATTAAAAGTAAAAATAATTTAAAAAAGCAAGATAAGGATAAAGAAATAGAGATTGATGATTGGTATATAAGACAAAGAGGTGGAAGATAAAAAATAAGATTAAAATCCCAAAAAAACATTGACAATTATCATAAAATCAGAGTATAATGATTATAATAACAAAGTAACTAAAGTTATAGTTATAAATAAAAGCGGTTTTACCATTCCAAATAAAAATGGGTTTATAAAGTGGTTTTATCATTCCAACTAAAAATGAGTTTATAAAGCGGTTTTACCATTCCAAATAAAAATGGGAGTAAAAGTAGATGGTATAGGAAACTGTACCATCTAAATTTTTTAGATGGAGCAAAAAATGAAAGAAAATAAGTTAAAATGGTATATTGCTGACAAAGAATATATTAATTATTTAAAAAAATTCGATGACAAAGTTGAAAATATAAATTATAAAGATAGACTAAAACCATATTTGGGGATATTAATAAATATAAATAATATGAACTATTATGTGCCAATTTCATCAGCAAAAGAAAAACATTATAAAATGAATGAAAATATTGACTTTATCAAAATAATGAAACAAGAAAGATTATTAGGAGTATTAAATTTGAATAATATGGTTCCAATTGCAGATGAACACATAAGAATTTTAAAATACAAAGAAATAGATAAATATAGAAAATTTAAAAATAATAATGAGAGAGATTTATATATATCATTCATTAATTTAGAGTTAAAATTAATAAATGACAAAATTGAAAAAATAAAAGCAAGTGCTATTAAATTATACACAGAAAAAATAGCAAGACCTAGTTCAAAGATATCCAGAAGATGTTGTGATTTTAAATTATTAGAAAACAAATGTAAAGAATATAAAAAAGAGAAAAAATATGAAAAACTAGACATATATAATGAAAATAGAATAAAAACAGGAAAAATAATAGAAAGAAAAGAAAACACAGAAATAAATGAAAAAGAGTTCATATTAGCAGTTCAATGTTGGATAATCAATTCACAAAATAAAATATTACTAACAAAGCGCAGAAAAGACAAAAGTATGCGGAGGAATGTGGGAACCAACATCAGGGCTTGTTCAATCAGGAGAAAACAGTATTCAAGGAATAAAAAGAGAATTAAAAGAAGAAATAGGAGTTACAATCGACGATAATGATTTGAAACTACTAAAAACAGTAAAAGAAAGTCACACATTTCGAGATATCTATATAATAAATAAAGAAATTCCCATAGAAACAATAAAATTTAACGATGGGGAAGTTGTAGATGCTAAATATGTAACTATCGAAGAACTAAAACAAATGATAGACAGTGGAAAGGCTTTTGAATGGCTTAGATGGTTTATAGAAGAATTTTACAAAATAACAAAGGAGTGAAAAACATGGAAAAATTACTACAAAAAGTATCAGCAAACCCAGAAAATCCAAATTGGGAAAATATAATAAAAAGACAAAATTCACTATATAAAAGAGATAATGAAATACGTTCAGAATTCGAAAGAGACTATACAAGAGTAATAAACAGCAAAGCATACAGAAGACTAAAGCACAAAACACAAGTATTTTTCTCACCAGAAAATGACCATATTTGTACAAGAATAGAACATGTGACACTAGTAGAATCCATAAGTTACACAATTGCAAAATATTTCGGACTAAATACAGAACTTACAAAAGCAATTGCAACTGCACATGATATAGGTCATAGTCCATTTGGACATCAAGGAGAAAAAATTTTATCAAAACTTTCAAAAGATTTTATACAAAAAACTTTTTGGCACGAAAAAAATGGACTAGAATTTGTAGATAAAGTTGAACTTCTAGAAAAACCGGACGGAAAAATTCAGCCACTTGATTTAACCTATGGTGTAAGAGACGGAATAATTTCGCATTGCGGTGAAATTGATGAAAATGGTTTAAAGCCAAGGGCAGAATACATAGACTTATATGAATACGAACATCCTAATCAATATGCACCATATACTTGGGAGGGATGTGTGGTAAAAATTGCAGACAAGCTTTCTTACTTAGGACGTGATATTGAAGATGCCATTACACTTGGGATTTTGGATAAAAAGCTTAAAGAATTGCACGAGGTATTAAACTTAGATAAAGATGTAAAAATAAATAACACTGTTATTTTAAATATGTTTATTAAAGATTTATGTGAAAACTCATCTTTAGAAAATGGTTTATGTTTTTCTGATGAAAAATTTGAAATGCTAAACAACCTAAAAGAATTTAATTACAAAAATATTTACTTATCAGAAAAAACACTTGGTAGTGTAGAATATTTTGAATTAGTTTTAAATAAATTATTTTGGTTTTTAAGTAGAATGAATTTCAGAGATGATGATATGAAAAAAATATGCCCAGTTTTAGCCGATGATTTTAATGAATGGTTAAAAGAATTCTTTAGTTTAGATATAAATCATAGGGATATTGTAATAAGTGATAGGGAATTTCTGCAAGCTGTTATCTATTATATTGCAGGGATGACGGATAATTTTGCAATTGAAATGTATAATAAAATTATAAGCTTTTAAAACAAGAAGATTAGACTAAAAATCTAATCTTCAATTTTTAATAAAAATTAGCACTCTACTATTGCAAGTGCTAAAATAAAGTGATATAATAAAAGTTGTTCGAAAAAGAACCGGTCCCAAAAGAACAATGTTCACAAAAGAACCGGTCCAAAACGAGCAAAAGGAGGTATCAAAAAATGAATATACAAAAATTTACACAAAAATCAGTAGAAGCAATACAAAAAGCTCAAAGCATAGCAATAGAAAATCAAAATTCACAAATAGAACAAGAACACCTACTACTTGCACTACTTGAGCAAGATAATAGCTTAATAAAAGAACTATTAAAAAAGATAGGAATATCAGAAAATTTTGAGGAAGCAGTAAAATCTGAAATAAGCAAAAAACCTCAAATGACAGGAGGTTCAAGACCAAATGATAGCATATATGTTTCACAAGATGTAGACCAAGTATTAAATGATGCCGAAAAAACAGCAACTAAAATGAAAGATGAATATGTGTCTGTTGAACATATCATGTTAGCACTATTTGATGATGCAAACAGAGATGTAAAAGAATTATTTAGAACATTTAATATAACAAAAAGTGCATTTTTAAAAGCACTATCAAGTGTTAGAGGAAATACAAGAGTTACAACAGATAACCCAGAAGAAACATATGATGCGCTAAAAAAATATGGTCAAGACTTAGTAAAACTTGCAAGAGAGCAAAAATTAGACCCTGTAATAGGAAGAGACACAGAAATAAGAAATGTTATAAGAATATTATCAAGAAAGACAAAAAACAATCCATGCTTAATAGGTGAGCCGGGTGTTGGTAAGACTGCAATTGCTGAAGGACTAGCACTAAGAATTGTTAGGGGAGATGTGCCAGAAGGATTAAAAGATTGTACAATATTCTCATTAGATATGGGCTCACTTGTTGCAGGTGCAAAATATAGAGGTGAGTTTGAAGAAAGACTAAAAGCAGTATTGCAAGAAGTAAAGAAAAGCGAAGGAAAAATTATTCTATTTATAGATGAAATTCATACAATTGTTGGTGCTGGAAAAACAGATGGTGCAATGGATGCAGGAAACTTACTTAAACCTATGCTTGCAAGAGGAGAATTACATTGTATAGGGGCAACAACTTTAAATGAATATCGTGAATATATAGAAAAAGACCAAGCATTAGAAAGACGTTTTCAACCTGTAATGGTAGATGAACCAACGGTTGAAGATACAATTTCTATATTAAGAGGTTTAAAAGAAAGATATGAGGTATATCATGGAGTAAAAATTGCAGATAATGCACTTATTGCGGCAGCAACTTTATCACATCGTTATATATCAGATAGATTTTTACCAGATAAAGCAATAGACTTAATAGATGAGGCGTGTGCCATGATAAAAACAGAAATGGAATCTATGCCAACAGAATTAGATGAAATTTCAAGAAAAATTATGCAATATGAAATTGAAGAAACGGCTTTAAATAAAGAAACTGATGAAATTTCAAAAGGACGTTTACATGATATTCAAAAAGAAAAAGCAGAACTAAAAACAAAATTTGATAGTATGATGGCAAAATGGAAAAATGAAAAAACTGCAATTGGAAAAGTTCAAAAATTACGTGAAGAAATAGAACAAACAAACGCTCAAATTGAACAAGCAGAAAGAAAATACGACTTAAATAAGGTTGCAGAACTAAAATATGGTAAACTTCCAGAATTGCAAAAAGAACTAGAAAAAGAAGAAGAAATCTCAGAAAAAAGCAAGGAAGATGGATTGCTTAGAAACAAGGTTACAGAGGACGAAATAACAAAAATTATTTCAAGATGGACAGGAATTCCAGTAAGTAAATTGATGGAGGGCGAAAGGGAAAAATTACTACATTTAAGTGATATTTTGCATAAGAGAGTAATTGGTCAAGACGAGGCAGTAGAAAAAGTATCTGAAGCAATTATACGTTCAAGAGCAGGAATAAGTGACCCTCGTAGGCCAATAGGTTCTTTCCTATTTTTAGGTCCAACAGGTGTTGGTAAAACCGAACTTGCAAAAGCTTTGGCAGAAAGCTTATTTGATGATGAACATAATATTATAAGAATTGATATGTCTGAATATATGGAAAAATATTCTGTTTCTAGATTGATTGGTGCGCCTCCAGGATATGTTGGATATGAAGAAGGTGGACAATTAACAGAAGCAGTTAGAAGAAAACCTTATTCAGTTGTATTATTTGATGAAATAGAAAAAGCTCATCCAGATGTATTTAATATACTTCTTCAAGTTTTAGATGATGGCCGTATAACAGATTCACAAGGAAGGACAGTTGATTTTAAAAATACAATTATAATTTTAACATCAAATTTAGGCTCAGAGTTCATACTTGATGGAATAGGGGAGAATGGCGAAATTTCCAAAGAAGCTCAAGATAAAGTAAATACACTATTAAAACAAAGTTTCCGTCCTGAATTTTTGAACCGTTTGGATGAAATTGTGTTATATAAACCATTGAAGAAAAACGAAATTTCTAAGATTTTGGACTTATTAATTAAAGATTTGGAAAGAAGATTAGATGACAAACATATTAAATTAGAATTAACAGATAGTGCTAAAAACTATTTAATAGAAAATGGCTATGATGAGATTTATGGTGCAAGACCTTTGAAGAGATTTGTTCAAAAGAAATTGGAAACTTTAATTGCTAAAAAGATTTTGGAACAAGAAATTTTACCAAATACGATTATTAAAATCGGATTGGATGAAAATGAATTACAATTGATTAAATAAAAAAACGTCAATAGACTGTAAATTCGGTCTATTGACGTTTTTACAATTTTTGCTTGAAAATAAAGCATTAATTATGGTATAATAAAAAAAGTTCGCATAAAAATATAGGGGAGAAGAAAATGGAAAAAGATAAAGAAAGATTACAAGTAATAGAAAACATAAGAAAAGCAGTAGAAAACAAAAATTTTAATTTAAAAGTTGAATTACATGACCATGTAGTAACAGAAGAAGAAAGAGAAAAAGTAATTTTAAAATATGATAGTAGAAAAAAGAAATTACGAAATAAAGCAAAAACAATGGTTGCAAGAAGTATAACAGATTCAATAACAGAATATATTAATTTTAAAACAGAAATAAAAGGCTTAGAAAATATAAAAGGAATAAAAACAGGTGCAATTGTAACATCAAACCATTTTAGTAAAATAGATAATACAATAATTAGATACTTGATGCATAGAATTGGTAAAAAAAGGAAATTTGATATAATAGTTCAAGAAACAAATATATTTATGCCGGGATATTTAGGATGGTTATTGAAAAATAATAGGACTATACCAATAAATAAGAGTCATCAATATATATCAACAAATTTTGAACCAACTTTAGAAAAACTTTTAAAGCAAAAACATTATGTATTGATTTATCCAGAGGAAGAGATGTGGTTTAACTACAAAAAGCCTCGTCCGGGAAAAATTGGAGCATATCATTATGCTTGTAAATATAATGTTCCAATAATTCCTTGTTTTGTTGAAATGCAAAATACTGATAAGATAGGGGATGACGGTTTTTATGTTCAAAGGTATGTGCTTCATGTAATGAAGCCTTTGTATCCTAATACTTCTTTGGATTTTAAGGCGCAGAAAGAGGATTTGAGAAAAAAAGATTATGAGTTAAAGGTTGCTAAGTATGAAGAAGTTTATGGAAAGAAATTTGATGATACCTTTATTGAAAAAGAAGATATTGCTGGATGGAATTAAAGATAAAGACACGGAAACTAATTAGGTTTTCGTGTCTTTATCTTTTTTTGCAAAATTTCTCCAAAATTATTATCTTACCCAATTGCAATATTCCACACAATATGATAGAATGACATTGGAAAAATTTACACAAAAACCACAAACTTAACATCAAAACAGAACAAACAAACATTAGAATAAATACAATCTAATGAAGGAGGTAATTGTATGGAAAATACCAACCCAGAAAACCTAAAATTACTCAGCCTAGTTCCAATAGATGTACAAGAAAAAAAGTTTCAAACATTAATGTTAATATACGAAAAAGCAATGACACAAGCAAAAGAAGAACTAGAAGGATTTAAAACAAACTTAAAAGAACTTTACAACTATGATGTAATAAGTAATATAGAAAGTAGAATAAAAACACCTGATAGTATAGTCAAAAAAATGAAAAAGAAAAATTACGATTTAAACTACGAAGAACTAATCAGAAATATAAACGATGTAGCAGGAATAAGAATAGTATGTCCATTTAAAACAGATATCTTCAAAATAAAAGAAATTATAGAAAAAAATTCTAACTTAGAGGTGCTAGAAATAAAAGACTATGTAAATACACCTAAAAAAAGTGGATATTCAGGACTTCACATAATAGCCCAAACACCTATAAATATAGGAGATACTGTAGCTAGAGTAAAAGTAGAAATACAAATCAGAACAATGGCAATGAACTTCTGGTCTACAACAGAACACAAAATAAAATACAAAGCAAAAAATAAATTACATTTAATAGATTCAATAAAAATGGTTCAATACGCAAAAATAGTAAATAAACTAGACGAAAAAATAACCAAAATAAACTCAAAATATATGGATTAAAAAAGAAAAGAGGATGTTTATGAATAAAAATTACGCATTAAATAGTAATGTAACAAAAGTTTCATCAATAAAGGAAATGCTAGAATTAGCAGTAAAAGAAGCAGGTGACAAAAATGCATTTGAATATAGAGATGATGTTAATCATGACAAAATAGTAGAAGTTACATACAAAGATTTTGTAAAAGACACAGATGAATTAGGAACAGCTTTAGCAAGTCTAGGAATGGAAAATAAACATATTGCTATGATTGGCGAAAATAGCTATAAATGGCTTACAGTTTATTTAACAGTATTAAAAAGCACAGGAGTATTTGTACCAATAGATAGAGAATTACCTTGTAAAGACATTATAAATGTTTTAAAACATAGCGATAGCGAAGTTTTATTCTATTCCGAAAAATACGAAAAATGGATACAAGAAATAAAGGCCAATGTACCAAATATCAAATTTTTTATAGGATTAAACAGACACGAAAACGAAGAAAATCTATTATCTTATGATATATTTAAACAAACGGGTAAAACTGTATTAGAACAAGGAAGCAAAATATATACGGACTTAAAAGATGATGAAAACAAACTAAAATTACTTGTATATACATCAGGAACAACAGGAACTCCAAAAGGAGTAATGCTTACAGAGCACAATTTAATAAGTGTTGTATATTATGGTTTACAAGTTGCAGATATTGGCGAAAAATGCCTATCTGTGCTTCCATACCACCATACATATGAAGCAGTTGCAGGAATACTTGTAGAATTACATAAACATTCAACAATATGTATAAATGATAGTTTAAAAAATGTATTAAAAAATTTACAACTATTCAAACCAGATTTTATATACTTAGTCCCAGCTTTTACCGAGGTATTTTACAAAAACATTTGGAATAATGCTAAAAAAACAGGTAAAGACAGAGCCTTGAAAAAAATGATACCGATAAGTAATGGTCTAAGAGCAACAGGAATAGATTTAAGAGCTAAATTATTTAAATCAATACATGAAGCTTTTGGTGGAAATCTAAAAGAAATAATCTGTGGAGGTGCACCAATTAGACCAGAAATAGGAAAATTCTTCAATGATATAGGAATTACATTGCTTAATGGATACGGCATTACAGAATGTTCCCCACTTGTTAGTGTTAATAGATTGAAATTCAATGATAGCAATACTGTAGGTGTGGTTTTACCATGTTGCGAAATCAAATTTGAAAACATAAACAGTGACGGAGATGGTGAAATTTGCGTAAAAGGTGACATTGTAATGAAAGGATACTACAAAGATGAAGAAAGAACAAATAAGGTTTTAAAAGACGGATGGTTTAATACTGAAGATTATGGAAGTATCAACCAAAAAGGCCAACTTATAATAAATGGTAGAAAGAAAAATCTTATTGTGCTAGATAATGGTAAAAATGTATATCCAGAAGAAATTGAAAACTATATTTTAGGACTAGACTATGTTCAAGAAGTTGTGGTTAAAGGAATAAAAAACAATATTGGACAAGAAGTATCACTTTGTGCCGAAGTATTTTTAGATAACGAAAAAGTTAAAGAAATGAAAATTGAAAATATAAATGAAAAACTAAAAGAAGATATTGCAGAAGCTTGCAAAGAACTTCCTACATACAAAAAAATTACAGACATAAAAATAAGAAAAGAAGAATTTGAAAAAACAACAACAAAGAAAATAAAAAGATAATTATAAAGAGGCTTTTAAAAGTGTTTCCTACCTTAAGAGCCTCTTTTAAAGTAAAGGAGAAATCAATATGAAAAGACTATTTACATCTGAAAGTGTTACAGAAGGACATCCAGATAAACTATGTGATTATATATCAGATAGCATATTAGATAGCTATTTGTCCTTAGACCCTTATTCAAGAGTCGCTTGTGAAACAGTTGCAGGAAAAGGAGAAATTTATATAACAGGTGAAATAACTTCAAATGCTGAAGTAGATATTGAGAAAGTTGTAAGAAATGCCATCAAAGAAGTTGGTTATTGTAATAGTAAAACTGACATAGATTACAGAACATGCAACATTATAGTAAAAATATCAAAACAATCAGCAGATATAGCACTTGGAGTTGATAAATCATTAGAAACTAAACAAGGTAATCAAGAATTATTAGGTGCCGGAGACCAAGGTCTAATGTTTGGATTTGCATGTGATGAAACCAAAGAATTAATGCCTCTTCCTATATCTTTAGCTCATAAGCTTTCTAAACAATTGACATATGTAAGAAAGCAAAACATAATAGATTATATAAAGCCTGATGGTAAAGTACAAGTTACAGTTGAATATGAAGATAGCAAGCCAAAAAGAGTTGATACTATAGTTATTTCTACTCAACATAAGAAAAATGTCGATTTAAATATTTTAAAACAAGACATAAAAAAAGAAGTTATAAATAAAATAGTACCATCTAAGCTTTTAGATGAAAACACAAAGTATTTCATAAATCCAACAGGAAGATTTATAATTGGTGGTCCACTTGGAGATAGCGGTTTAACAGGTAGAAAAATAATAGTAGATACATATGGCGGATATAGTCGTCATGGTGGCGGAGCATTTTCGGGGAAAGACCCAACAAAAGTTGACAGGTCTGCAAGTTACATGGCTAGACATATTGCGAAAAATGTTGTAGCAAATGGATATGCAAACAAATGCGAAGTTCAACTTGCTTATGCAATAGGTGTTGCTTATCCTGTTTCTGTTTATGTAAATGCTTTTGGAACAAATACTATATCTGAAGAAGAAATTAGCAAAAAAATAACAGGTAAATTTGATTTAACACCAAATGGTATAATTAATTATCTAGATTTACGAAAACCTATTTATAAATTAACAACTAATTATGGTCACTTCGGGAAAGAAAATTTATCTTGGGAAAAAATCGTAAGTTTATAAAAAGGAGATTTTTATAATGTCAAAAAAGAAAATGGTTTTAATTGCAGTTACCCTTGTGGTAATTGGAATAACAGCAATATTTACTATCATGAAAATCAAAAATAAGAGGATTTTAAATAAAAGTAATGAAACTATATCTGATACAACAGCTCCGATAATTGTATTAGATGATTCGTATACAGTAAAAACAAGATATAATAAAAATTTGGTAGATGTAATAATGAGTGCTGATGATGTTGATAAGAATCCTAAAAGAGAAATAATAGGAGATTACGATTTGAATACCGCTGGAGAATATAACTTAACATATAAAATTGAGGATGCTTCAGGAAATGTAACTACTAAAGATTTTGTGCTAAAGGTAAAAGATAGCTACAAATATACAGAAAAAGATATATCATTTAAAGAAGCTACAAGCAGATATAAAAGTGATAAAACAAGACTTGGTATAGATGTTTCTAAATGGCAAGAAGATATTAATTGGAAGAAAGTAGCAAATGAAGGTGTGGAGTTTGCAATTTTAAGAATGGGATATCAAAACGGATTTGATGGCGAAGTTGCAATTGACCCTTATTTTGAAAAAAATGTAAAAGGTTGTATGGATAATAATATACCAATTTCAGTTTATTTTTCTTCGTATGCTAAATCTGTTGATGAGGCTAAAGCTCAGGCTGATTGGATTTGCGATAAATTGGAAGCATATAATTATAGTAATATAAATGTTTCTTTTGATTGGGAAAATTGGAATTCTTTTAATAAGTTGGGACTTAGCTTAAATGATATAAATGACATGGCTGATATTTTTATGGATGAATGTGTGAGCAGAGGGTATAAGTCTATGTTATATGGAAGTAAGACCTATTTGGAAGCAGTATGGAAAAATGATAAAAAGTATCAGGTTTGGCTTGCTAATTATGTTAAAGATACCTCTTATGTTGGTGATTATAAGGTTTGGCAGTTTACTCAAACTGGTTCTGTTGATGGAGTTAGTGGGAAAGTTGATATTAATGTTATGTATGAGTAGATTAATTACTAATAATAAAAAATTCATTATATGTAAACAAAAACAAATCTTAACAAGAAGTAGGCTAGATAGGTATTTACCTCAATTTATACTAATAAGTCAATT
>CAKPNI010000005.1 GCA_934168355.1 uncultured Clostridia bacterium | reverse complement strand
GGTGTAATATATACCCCTTTTTCATTTTTCATTCCTTGAATTCTTTGATTTAAGAATTCTTCTATTATCATTGCTAACTCTTCTTTGTATTCTTTTGTTTCTCCTAAATAGAAACATACACTTAAAAATGGTGATTGTCCATTTGTTGTTGTCATTGAATTTATTTGATATTGGAATGTTTGTACTCCATCTTTTACTTCTTTTGCTAGGTCTTCTTTTGCATATTTTTCTGAAGTTTGATTTGATAATCCTCTTGCTTTGTATTTTTCTAAGTAATATTTGTAGCTATCTCTTACAAATGGTGCTAAATGTGTCATTGTTACTGTTGCTCCACCATATTGGCTTGATGTTACAGCTGTTATTATTTGTGTTGCTATTGTCATTGCTGTTAAAAATTTATGTGGTTTTTCTATCATAACTCCATTTACTATTGTTCCATTTTGTAGCATGTCTTCTAGGTTTATTAAATCACAGTTATGTAATGCATTTTGTGCAAAATAATCTGCATCATGGAAATGAATTATTCCTTCGTCATGTGCTTTTACTATGTCTTCTGGAAGTAAGAATCTTCTTGTTATATCTGTACTTGTTATTCCTGCTAAATAGTCTCTTTGTGTTGTTACTATTTTTGCATTTTTGTTTGAATTTTCTGTGTTCCAGTATTCACTTTCTCCATCTATTAGTTCTTTTATTGATTGGTCTGTTGTATTTGCTTTTCTTACTAATTCTCTTGTATAGCGATATGTTATATATTGCTTTGCTAGTTCATATCTACCTATTTCCATCAATTTTTGTTCTATTATGTCTTGAATATCTTCTACTAATATTCTTCTTTTGTTTAATTCTTCTATATATTTTATTATTTCTTCAATCTCTTCATTGGTAGCTTTTTCTTTTCTACCAACGTCGTTATTTGCTTTTTTTATTGCATTTTTGATTTTTTCTGGGTTGTATTCTACTATTGTTCCATCTCTTTTTATTATCTTCATTTTTCATTTCCTCCTCTTTGTGATGGAATGAATTATAACACTAAAACGAAAATAAACTGTTGCAATTGCAACAGTTTTTGTTGAGATTTTTTATATTTATTTCGCCTGTAAGGTTAAAAGTATTGTTACATTTGTGTTACAGAATTATTACATTTTTGTTTTTTCTTAATAAAAAATTTAATTTTTATTTATATTTTCTTAAAGCCTTAATTTTACGTTATTAGTATAATACAAATAAATAAAAATGAAAAGAGGATTTTGGATGAAAAAAAGAAAGAAAACACTATTAGTTATATTAATATTAGTTGGAATTATTTATTTTAAAGATTTTTATACTGCGTCATCAGATATAGATAATGGTAAATATTCTGTAATAAAACTTGATAAAAACGAAAATTATAAAGGAATTGGTCAACAAAAAGTTAATGGAAAAGATGGATATTTTACGACATTTACAACTGTTGATGTAAATCAAAAAACATATAAAGAATATAAACAAAATGGCTCTGCTTCTTGGTCTTCACATAAATATTGGGGTGGTACAATGGAAGAAAATGGTTGCGGAATTACTGCAATTTCCATAATTCTTAGTGGGTATAACAAAAATTATTCTCCTGAAAAACTGCGAAAAAAATATTATCCTGTTCTTAATAATGATAAAATTTCTATTGAATTATCTGATACTTTCGGAATCAAAAATACTGACTTTTATTATGATAGTTCTCATTTATCTAAAGATGTTTTTGTAAAACATTTGAAAAGTAATAGGCCTATCTTAATTTGTGTTTGGAATAAACCTAATGATAATCGTTGGACAACCGCTTCTCATTATATGGCTTTACTTGCTACTGATGAAGATTTGGTTTATGTTTCGAATCCTAATGGCCTTGAAAATTCTAGTAAGAGTTCTGGTTGGTATAGTTTTGATGAGATTTTGCCCTGGGTGGCTAAAGCTTTGTTTGTTGAAAATAATTAATTTTAGGGTATCAGTATAAGCTGATACCCTTTGCTCCGTTTTTGATTGATAAGTTACAAATCGTTTACCGAGAACTATTTTCAAAATATCTTTCTATAAGTTTTTTGAAACTGATACATGGCATACTTTTGGAACAACTAATAACATTAGTGTGTCCTAGGATAACCTTGCTTGATGCACTTAAAGCAAAATGTGTTTCAAGCCTTGCTCTACTTGCATCACTGTCATTCATTCTATACATATAAATGACAGCTTCCTCGCTAAAAGCTCGAATTTTTTCCGGTACATTTCTTCCGCTTTGTACAACCATTTTTTTATTATCATCAACATATCTAACATTAACATTGTCAATGCCAATAATCTTAGTTGTCTTATAAAGCGCATCCAATGCCGTCCATAGTAATTCTACCATTGTCTCGCTCTCTGTATCAAAGCGCTGTGTTTCAATTGCATCAAATGGAAGTTGTAAAGTAATAGGACTTTCATGCCATTCTCCAGCCTCTCTCTTTTTCAAATATCTTCCTGCAATTTGCTTTAGCGAAATACATTTAAGGTTATCTGATTTATCCTTAAATATATCAGTATCTCCCAAAATGACTTTTGCAACTGCTCTTAATTCAAATCTTTCAGATAACATCTGCATATAAGCTTCATCATCATTCATTCGGTACATATGAACCATAACGAATAAGCAAAAAGCCCGAATTCTTTCTGGGATTTCACTTCCTGTAAATGAGAGCTCTTTAAGGTTCTCACATCTGATCCAACAGGTTGTGTTTTTTAAGCCGACTGCAACAACCGTTTGATAAAGTTTTTCGCACTCGGTCCACAAATGCCACAGATCTATGTCATCTTTTTGAAGTACTATTAAATCATAAAGTGACTTTATCCACACTCTATTCTTTTTTTCCTTCAAAGAAATTTGCTTGTCCCCGAGATACTCTTTAATGATTATTTCGTTTGACTTACTGGTTAAATTAATTTTTTTGTTTCCAAATCTATAACCAATACTTGCCTCAATGGAAATATCACCAAAGTGTTTTTCTAACCTGTCAACACTTGTTGCACTGTCATTCATCTGGAGCTCATGCATCATCATAATAGCTGCAAGAGCTCTAACTCTTGTGGAAATGTCATGTCCACTTTTTTCCATATCGATAAAGTCTTCTTTCCAATATGTTGTGGTTACATTTTCAATTCCAAACAGTTTGATAGCCTTGTATAATTCTCTTGCCTGATTTACCACGGTTAAAGCGTCTACATCAGATCTGTATTCAACAGCCACCTTCCGAAGTTCGTTTACATCCACTTTTTTCATGTTTTATTCTCCCTTCTTTATTAGTTGTTAAAACGGAGCTTAGCAATTGAGTATTATCTTTTGCAATGTGTTAATTATATCACTTTATGTCAATTAAATCAATTCTTTTTGAAAATTCTTCAATTTTTCCTTAATTTTTTCCCTGTGTACCATCATTAAAACTTCGTCTGCCAGCTCCTTACATTCATTGTAATTTAAATTTCTAATCAGCCTTCTACTCTCCAAAATCTTATTAGCATTCATAGAAAAATCATCTAATCCCATTCCCACAAGCAAAGGAATATATAAACTATCACCAGCAGCTTCTCCGCACATCCCGCATATAATTCCATTATTGTGAGCTGCGTCAATTACATACTTAATTAACCTAATAACCGCAGGATGAAAATGAGTATAAAGACTTGCCACCTTTTCATTTCCTCTTTCAACCGCTAAAGTATATTGAATTAAATCATTAGTTCCAATGCTAAAGAAATCACATTCTTTTGCAAGTTCATCTGCCATAATAGCAGCAGATGGAATTTCTATCATAATACCTATTTCAATATCATTATTAAATGGAATATTTTTTCCTTTAAGCTCTTTTTTAACATCTTCCACGACTTTTTTAGCATCAACTAATTCCTTTACAGAAGCAATCATAGGAAACATTATTGCTAAATTCCCAAAATGGCTTGCTCTTAAAATTGCTCTTAATTGAACTTTAAATAATGCAATATTATCTAAATAAATCCTGATTGCTCTATATCCTAGAAATGGGTTTTCCTCTTGTGGAAGCTTCATATATTTTAAATTCTTATCACCACCAATATCCAAAGTCCTTATTACAATTTTTTTATTTGGCATACTTTCAGTAACCTTTTTATATGCTTCAAATTGCTCATTTTCTGTTGGGAAATCATCTGAATTCATATATAAAAATTCGCTTCTAAAAAGGCCCACACCCTCTGCTGTATTTTCTATTACAATATTAATGTCATTTACATCCCCTATATTTGCCATTAGTTCTACTTCATGTCCATCTTTTGTTATTGATGGTAGGTTTTTGTATCCTTCTAACTCTTTTTTCATATCATAAGATTTTTCTTTTATTTTTCTAAGGTTTACTTTCTCATTTTCTGATGGATTTATAAATATTTCGCCTGTTTTACCATTTATAGCAATTATATCTTCCTCATTTATTAAATTAGTCACATTTTTAATTCCAACAATTGCTGGAATTCTGTGAGTTCTTGCCATAATTGCGGTATGAGAATTTTCGCCACCAATTTCTGTTATAATTCCCTCTATATTTTTTAAATCTAACTTTGCAGTATTAGAAGTTGAAAGCTCTTTTGCAACTAAAATTGTATTAACCGGCAAATTTGACAAATTTATTTCTTTTATATTTAAAATTTTGGATAAAACTTTTCTTTTCATATCTGCAATATCACGACTTCTAGCAGCCATATATGGGTCATCCATTTGCTCAAACATCTGAATAATTTTATTAAAACCTGCATCAGCCCCATATGCAGCATTACACTTTTCTTGCTTAATAATTTGCACTATTTCTTGAACTAAAGTATCATCTTGTAAAATCATAAGATATGCTTCCATTATGTCTTTTTCTGTCCCATTTAAATTTTTTATAAGTTCCTCAGTTTCATTTTTCACACTTTGTATTGCAGACATAAAAATCTTTTTTTCTTGTTCTATATCATCTGTTCTAATTTTTTCAGGTTTAATATCCTCATCATTTAATATGATGACTTTTCCTATTCCAATTCCATCAGAAATTCCCATTCCTTTAAGCATATTTTTAAGCTCCTTTATTTATCAATTTGATTTTTAATTACAGTTTTTAAACTTTCTAAAGCTTCATTTTCATCTTCTCCATCACATATTATCTCCATTTCAGTTTTAGTTTTTATCCCTGCTGCCATAATCATAAGTGGAGATTTGGCATTTACCGTTTTTCCATTTACAATAAATTTTATATCACATTTATATTTCATAGCTTCTTTTGAAATTTCTGTTGCAGGTCTTGCATGAAGACCTGTTTCATTTTCTATTACAATTGTATCTTTTACCAAAATATTCACTCCTTTATTCTATATAGCAAATTGATCGTTAGCAATCTTTTATAAAATTATTCCCATACATTTTTCTTAAGAGCTGCCATAATTGCCATTGCAACTATTGAACCTAAAATTATAGAAAACAAGTACCATCCCCAATTACCAATAAGAGGAAGTACAAATATTCCGCCATGAGGAGCCATTAAAGTACAGTTAAATGCCATAGACATTGCTCCAGCTACGCTTGATCCCACAACACATGATGGTAAAACTCTAATGGGGTCAGCAGATGCAAATGGTATTGCTCCCTCGGAAATAAACGATAGACCCATAACATAATTTAAAAGTCCTGCCTGTCTTTCTTTTTTAGGAAGTTTTTTAGGGAAAAATGTTGCAATTAATGCAATAGCAAGTGGTGCAATCATTCCGCCTATCATAACTGCTGCCATTATTTCATAGTGGCCTTCTGCAAGCATTCCTGTACCAAATGTATATGCTGCTTTATTAACAGGTCCACCTAAGTCAACAGACATCATTCCTGCTAGTATTGCTCCTAAAATAACTTTGTTTACACCACTTAATGAGAATAAGAAATTATTTAATCCTGTGTTTATTGCTGCAACAAATGGATTTATTAGTAACATAATAATCCCTATCAAAAGCACACCTGCAACTGGATAAATTAAAATTGTTCTAATTCCCTCCAAGCTTTTTGGCATAAAGCTAAATACTTTCTTTAAAAGTAAAATTACATATCCACCTATAAAACCTGCGAGCAATGCTCCTAAAAATCCTGAACTTACTAAAACCTCTTCTGGATTGCTAAGTGAAGTAAACGTTGTTCCAGCTTTTGCAATCGCACCACCTACGAAACCTACAACTAATCCCGGCCTATCTCCTATACTCATAGCAATATAACCAGATAAAATTAATAGCATAAAATCAAATGCCATGCCACCAATTGTTTTGAAAAATGCTGCAACTGGTGTGTTCATACCAAAATTAGATGGATTTATAGAATAATCATCTAATAAGAATGCAATAGCAATTAAAATTCCTCCACCTACAACAAATGGTAACATATGTGTAACACCACTCATTAAGTGTTTATAGATGTTTTTTCCACCTGAAGCTTTATCTTCGTTTTCTATTCCTCCATCTTCAGAATTTGTATGGTGATAAACAGGTATATCATCATTTAAAGCCTTTTCTATTAATTCTTTTGGCCTACGAATTCCATCTGTAACACCTGTTCTTAAAACTTTTTTGCCATCAAATCTAGATAAATCCACATTTATATCAGCTGCAATTATAATTGCTTTAGCTTTTTTTATTTCATCATCTGTTAAAACATTTTGAGCTCCAGATTGCCCTTGAGTTTCTACTTTTATTGGATGACCTGTTTCTTTTCCCGCATTTTCTAACCCCTCAGCTGCCATATATGTGTGAGCAATTCCTGTTGGGCAGCCTGTAATTCCAAGTAATTCATAGCCATTATTTTGATTTTCATTTTTATTTAATTTGGCATTTTCTGCTTCATCTATTACTCTTAAAAATTCTTCTTTAGATTTTGCATTTAATAATTCATCTCTAAAACTTGCGTCCATAAGAAGGGTCGATAATCTGCTTAAAACATCTAAATGGACATTATCTTTCGTATCTGGTGCCGCTATTAGAAATAATAAATTAACTTTATTTCCATCTAAAGCATCAAAATCCGCACCATCTGGAATTACCATTGCCGCAAGCCCAGGTTTTGTTATACAATCACCTTTGCCATGTGGTATTGCTATTCCTTCTCCTATTCCTGTTGTGCCTTCTTCTTCTCTTTTTAGGACTAGGTTTTCATATTCATTTAAATCTTTTATGTTTCCGTTTTGCGCCATTAGCTCTACTGCTTTTTTTATTAGCTCTTTTTTGGTTTGTATGTGGACATTTAGGTCAATGGCATTTTTGTTTATTAAGTCTGTTATTTTCATCGTTTTTTCCTTTCTCCCCATTTGGGGACGGTTCTCTGTTGGGGATTCCCCATTTGGGGGACGGTTCTTAAATGGGGAATGTTTCAAAAAGACCCGGTCCCAACGGAACAATTTATATTTTTATTTTGACTAAAAGCTGTTAAAATATTCAAGAATTTTTTCTTTTGTTCCAAGAAATACATCATTTACAGTCGCAGTAGCTGATGCAATGCCTAATTTTAAGGCTTCTTCATAATTTTGATATTTTAAATAACCTGCTAAAAATCCTGCTACCATGGAATCTCCTGCTCCTACTGTATTTATCACGTTTTTGTTTTTTATTACATCTTTTTTATATGTTTTTCCGTTTTCGTCTAAAAGGACTGAACCTTTGCTACCCATAGAAACAAGCACATTTCTAGCGCCATTTTGTTGTAAGATTTTTGCATATTCCAAGGCCTCATCTTTATTTGTGATTTCTGTGTTAAATATTTCTCCTAACTCATGGTGATTTGGTTTTATTAAAAATGGTTGGTATTTTAAAGTATTTAATAGCAAATTTTTTGTAGAATCTACAACAATTTTTATATTTTTTTCTTTTATTTTTTCACATATTTTTTCATAAATACTTTCATCTATTCCTTTTGGAGTACTTCCTGATAGAACTAAAATATCGTCTTTTTTTATGATATCTAATTTTTGATATAATTCTTCAATTGATTTATTGTTTACTGCCGGTCCTTTTGAATTTATTGCTGTTTCTTTTTCTTCTTCTAATATTTTTACATTGATTCTAGAATTTCCTGTTTTTAAATTTATAAAGTCTGTTTTTATTTTTTCTGTTTCGACAAGTCTTTTTATTTCTTCTCCTGTGAAACCCGAAATAAATCCTAAAGCTATAGAATCTACTTCTAGCCTTTTTAGTATTATAGATACGTTTATTCCTTTTCCGCCTGGCAGTATATGCTCGTCTTGACTTGTGTTTATTTCATTTAGCTGTATTTGCTCGATAGCTATAATGTAATCTAACGCTGGGTTTAGAGTTATTGTGTATATCATTTTCTTTTCTCCTTTGTTTTAAGTTTTTCCATTTGAGAGAAATTTATACTGGGAATTTTTCTATTGGTGAGATTATAAAAAAGACCTATATAAATATGATTTGCTATTTAAAGTTTTAATCATATTATATAGGTAATCATTTTTATCATTTTCTATTCCCAATTGTTCTCTTCCGTTAGCTCCCCAAGCATATACCTCTCCGTTTATCGTTCTCGCAAAGACATCAAACTCATTTGAATATCTTACATATTTATTACTCTGGAGCCGGATAAGTAACAATAGACTCAAGTAAATAAACATTGTTTTTATTTGTATAATAATAATTATTATTATAACCCTGTGATGAATCTCCGATATTCTGCATACTCAATTTTGTTAATGATTTCATCCTTTTCTTTAAAACTTGGAATTTGATTATCTATCATTTCCGGTGTATTATTCGTTGGACCACTAATCAAATATATTCTGTTATCATTTTTTATAACATACTCACCATATAAAATTTCACGAACATCTGATAATCCATCAACTTTTATTGGAGTATTTTGATTTTCTGTATTACCTATTCCTAGCTGTCCGTCCTGATTATTTCCCCAAGCATATATTTCTCCATTTTTGTTTTTTGCGAAATTACTACTTCCACCAAGGTATAATTTTTCAATATCTGACAATCCATTTATTTTTACTGGCAAACTTTGATTTCCACTATTTCCTATTCCCAAATCTCCATCCTCATTATATCCCCAAGCATATATCTCTCCATTTTTGTTTTTTGCAAAATTACTCCTTCCTCCAATATATAATTCTTCAATATCTATCAATCCAGCTATTTTTACTGGGGTACTTTGATTTTGTTCATTTCCTATTCCCAATTGTCCAAATTGGTTATCACCCCAAGCATATATCTCTCCATTTTTGTTTTTTGCAAAATTCCTAGTTTCTCCAATATATAATTCTTCAATATCTATCAATCCAGCTATTTTTACTGGGGTACTTTGATTTTGTTCATTTCCTATTCCTAACTCACCATACCAATTAACTCCCCACGCATATATTTCTCCATCATTTGTTTTCGCAAAATTGCTAAATCCTACAATGTACAATTCTTCAACCTTTACCATCCCATTTATTTTTACTGGTATACTTTGATTTTCTTTATTTCCTATTCCTAATTGTCCAAAATAATTATATCCCCAAGCATACACCTCTCCGTTTTTTGTTTTTGCGAAAGTAGAACCATTCTCAATATATATTTTTTCTATATTTGTCAATCCAGATATTTTTACTGGATTACTTTGATTTTCTTTATTTCCTATTCCCAATTGTCCAAATTGGTTATCACCCCAAGCATATATCTCTCCATTAGTATTAATTATATAGTAGCTTCCAAATCCATCATAAACCTTCTCTATTTCTCCAATTTCTTCTACTGGATCACCTTTTAATACTTTAAACCATCTTGAATCTATCTTTTCGCTTACCTCTACAATCTCTTTTTCTTCCTTCTCCAACTTCAACAATCTATTATCTTCGGTCACACCATAATCTCCAAGTGCTTTCACAATTTTATCACTTGACGCACTATTTTGCTCTTTGCTTGTTACACTTCCGCTTTTTTCGATATTATATTTTTTATATTCTCCTGTATATGTCCATGGTCCATCTCCTGTTAATGGTCCATTTAAGCCATTGTTTCTTAAAACATTTTGCAAATTTTCTGTTGAAATTGTTCCTAACCCTTGTGTTAAAGCATCTGATATTGAAAGTTTTACAGTTTCTTCTTCCTGTGATACTCCTGTTTTGTTTTTTGCCTCTGATGCCCTGTTTAGTATGCCATTTTGGCCTGTTAACATGCTTATTGATATTCCTGCTAATATTAAAAGCACTATAATTGTGACTATTAGGGCTATTAAGGTAATTCCTCTCATGTTATTTTTTTCAATTTTCATAATTGATTTCATCCTTTCTTTTATTTATATGTACTATTTACACATAGCTATTAATGTATATTTTTATGTACTAGTACATTTCAAATATAGCATACTTAAATATCATTTTCAATTGATTTTTAAAAATGTAAAATATTTGAAAAATTTATGTAATAAATTTGTAATATTTAATGAACTTATATTTTAGATTTAGTTACCCATTTGTTAAATTCCGCTCCCAAAAACACAGTATAAAAACAAGAATAAGTCCACATCATTATAAGCATCAAAGTAGTTAAACTTCCATAAGTCCAAGAAAAACCTTTAAAAATATATAGATACTTAGAAAATACAAAAGAAACTACATTAAGAGCAATTGCACCAAAAATAGCTCCCCATAACTGGCTTTTAAATGTCACCTTATGTTTTGGCATAAATCTATATAATAACAAAAATACAAGAAAAGTAGCAAAAATAAACAAAACCTCGGTAAAAATAAAAGAAATTGTATTAAAATTTTCAAGTCCTCCAAAATACCTTTGTATAATATTTTTCAAACTATCGCCAAACACAAGCATAGTAAGCCCTACAACAATTAATACAATAAACAAAACTGTTTCAAAAAGCACATTAAGTCTTAAATAAATATATGAACTTTGTTTCTTATCATTTGTTTTATAAACAACCTGTAATCCTTTTGTCAATGCAAACAGTCCCTTTCCTGCGGCCCAAATCGTAAAAACTATAGATATTGAAACTGTACCTATTGATTTAGAATAAACCTCCTGAACAATGCTTAAAACAAATTCATTCATGCCTGATGGAATAATCTTAGAAATTGCTTCAAATAGAGTTTGTGGCCTAATATTTGTATATTGAATTAAAGTAATAAGCAAAATAATAAATGGTATAAAGGACAAAATTGTGTAATATGCACACTGGGCCGAACATTCTCCTATTCGGTCCACTTTTACATTATACATTAATTTTGCAATCTCTTTATACCATTTTTTTATTTTTTCCATGTCTAACATCCCCCAAAACTGCCAACATACAAATATCTTTGAATTTTATTATTTGAATTCTACATTAAAAGTTATATAAAGTCAATATGATTGTTTTAAATTATATTCAAATCACATAAGCAAAAACACTATACATAAGTAAGGCCAAAGGCTTACCCAAAATAATTATAGCTAAAAATTTCTTAAAAGAAATATTACTTAGCCCCGCAATATAGCACAAAAGGTCATCTGGAAGACCAGGCAAAACAATTCCCCATAAGAAAACTTTTTCAAACTTATTATTTCTTATATATCCCAAATACTTATCCACCTGTTCTTTTTTAAACAAACTATTTATAAGTCTAAGTCCATATATTTTAGACAAATAATATGCTGCAACCGAACCAATTACAAGACCTATCTCATTATAAACAAATCCCCAAACCGAGCCAAAGGCAAGAACACCTGCTAAGCAACTTGCCCCACCCGGTATTACAGGAAAAACAACTTGAACAATTTGAATAAATATAAAAATAAGTGGTGCAAAAACTCCAAATTTTTTCATATAATCAATTAAAATGTTTTTATCTCTAAATATTCCTAATTTTATTCCATAAATAATAAAAATTACTATTAATATAGTCATAATTACTGTAACTACATTAAATAAAATTCCCAACCATTTTTTCTTTTTCATTTCCTAATCCTTTACTTTTTAATGTATTATCTTTTTTTCCTCCATATAGCACTCCATTATATACATCAAGTACCTTTTGAGCATAAGCTTTTGAACTGTATGCTTCTGCTTTTTTTCTAATTTCTACTTTATATTTTTTTCTTAATTCTTCATCTTTTGAAAATGTAATAAGTCTATTTATATATTCATTTTGGTTACTAAACAAACTTTCCTTAGGTACCATATCCATAAATGCCATATCATTTATACAGATTGGAACAACCCCTGCTGCCATTGCTTCTATTACTGTCAAGCCTTGGGTTTCTGAGTTTGAAGCTGTTACAAATGCATCTGCACATTGGTAATAATATTGAATTTCTTCCTGCTCAATTTTTCCTGTAAATATTACTTTGTCAAATATATTAAGTTTTCGAGATATATTGATATAATTTTCTTTTTCTGGTCCATCTCCAACTATTAGCAGTTTTATATTTGTAATTCTTTTTTCTATTAATTTTCTTTGTGCATTTAATAGAAATTCTATATTTTTTTCAGATGCTAATCTTCCAACAAATATAATTGTAAAGTCATCTTCTCCAATTCCATGTTTTTCCTTTATTTGTTCAACTTTATCTTTTTTTACATTTTCTTCAAAAAATCTTTCTACATCTATTCCACTTGGGATTACACATATATTTTTTTTTATCATGTATTTTTCTTTGAATAATTTGTATATTTTGTCTGTTGGCACTATTGTTTTTTTTGCTGTTTTTACACAATATATTTTTGTTAAGTCTTTTACTATTTTTTTGCTTAATTTATTAAAATGATTATGTGTAATATAATGTGTGTAGTCTTCATATAATGTATGATATGTATGGACAAGCGGTATTTTGAATTTTTTTGACAGTATTCTTGCAAATATTCCTACTCCAAATTCTGTATGTGAATGTATTACATCCAAATTCCAGTTTTTTATCATTTTTACTGTCGATATCGAGTATATTTCGCTCAATCTATAATCATATATTCCTATTGGTATTCCCGGTATTCTTAGTATTTTTTCTTTTTCGTCGTATTCGTGTTTTATTATACTATCATTTACTGTTACTATGTAAACCGTATGTCCTAATTTTTTTAGTGCTTCTCTTAGATTGTATACGCTTGTTGATACTCCATTTATGTATGGCGGATATGAGTCTGTGAATAATCCTATTCTCATTTTTATTTCCCCTTTGTTTTTTCGTTTTGTAGTGCTTTTTAATTAAAAATCTTAACAAAGCCATTATAACATAACTTTATTAAGATTTCATTAATTATTTATTAAATTTGAATATATATTTTTTAACTTTATACCAATATTTTTGCTTTTTCTTTCTTCTGCTATATTATAAGCATTTTGAACCAAACTTGGCAAATTCCTATTAATAATCTTTTCTATTTTCTCTTTAAATTCATTCACATTTCTTGCCATATAAACATTTTGTTCATCAATAAGCCACCCATTAAAAACAGGTATATCTCTTACAACCATATTAGTTTTACAACTTGCCGCTTCTATAATTGTTATTCCTTCGGTTTCCTCATAAGTTGGTGCAATATACACATCACATCCATTTAAAGCTTGGCAAATTGTTTCTTGTTCTACATATCCCGCAAATGTTAAATTTTCAAGCTTCGTATTAACTGCTTTTCTTACATTTTTTCTTGAGAAAATTAATGGACTATATCCAAACCATATAAATTTATATTCAGGCATTTTTTTTGCAAGTTCTACAAAGTCTATTATTCCTTTTCTTTCAATATATAAGCCTATTCCTACAATTACTTTTTCTTCTTTTTTGAAATTATATTTTTCTCTAAATTTTTCCCCGGCTTTTTCGTCATGTTGGAAATTTTTCAATTCTACACCATTTGAAACTACATATATGTCGTTTTTTATTCCATAGCTTTGTAATAATTTTTTTGAGTATTCTGTTGGTGTTATTATTGCATCTCCTAATGTATAACATTTTATTAACCATTTTTTGAATAGTTTTGATATTTGATTTGAAAATATAAAACTATTTCTAAAGTCTTCTTCTGTGCTATGTGCATGGTATACTATTTTTTTGCCTTGTTTTTTTAATTTTTTTGCTAGTTTATATGATTTTAATCCATAGAAATTTATGTGTGCTATGTCGAAGTCGTCTTTTGGATTTGTTGTGTATTCAATATTTGCTGCATCTAGTGCATTCATTTGATGTTTTATTGCTTTTCCTAAACCGCTTTTTGATATTATTTTTTCATTTTCTGTGTATAGTAGTACTTTCATTTTTTCCTCCTTTTTTATTTTGCATTGGGACCGTTTCTTTTCGCGAAAAGAAACGGTCCCAACAAAAAAACTATATCTCCTGAACATAAATTTCATTTCCTGCAACAACAATAGTATATTTTCTTAATCCTTCTATATCTTTTATGTCCTCAAAACTACTATATCTTTCAATCTGCTCTCTTGCTTCTTTTTGTTTATCTTCCAGCTTTGCTGTTTCTCCTTTTTTTATATACTTAAATTCCACCATTATTGCTTTATATCCTTTTGTTCTATCTCTTGGTACAAGCAATATATCTGGATAATTTCTATTTACTTCCATTTCAGATTTTGTAGAATATGAACTTATATTCATTGCAATGCAGTAAAAAATTAATTTAATATATTTCTCATCAAATTTAATCATATCTCTATTTGATAAATTGCTTAAATATATTCTTAGCACTTCTACTATTTTGTCTATTCTTCCTTCCATCGCCAATTGTATCAATATTTCTTGATTTGTATTATTGTCTATTCTAAATTCCGCCTCTTGATTCATTAATTGCATAAAGTAACTTGCATAAATTTCTTTCATTACTTTATTTGGAATTGTAAGTTTTGGTATTCCAACTAAATCTCCTGAAATTGTTAAATATCCTAAGTAATATAGCATTGATACCATATCTTTTTCTGTAAATTCTATTGCTGGGTTAAATTTTTCTACAATTTCGCTTATTATTGGTTCTCCTTGCACTGTTTTTTGCAATATTTCTAATCTGTTTTCACCTTGGCATAAATCTAGCATTTTTCCAATTTTGCTATAATCACTCGCTATGTTCATGTCTATTAATTTGTCTGGTATTCTTCTTGACCATGTATATGATGATAAAAAATATAGGCACATAGTAGAATTGTATATTTGATTTCCAGCTTTTATATTAAATTTATATCCATCATAATTTTCTTTCATTATTGGTATTATCTTTTCTTGCTCTCCTAATGGTATTTCCTGATTGTTTAAAATTTCTATTAATTCACCTTGGGTAAATCCCATCATATCATTAAATCTTATATCTTGTGAAATATCTGTTCCTATGTTAAATCCACTTGTTAAACTATCCAACGTTATTGGTGCTACCCCTGTTATAAATATTCTATCTACTACTGTTTCTGTTCCTTCTTTTAGCACTTCATACCATTTTCTTACTCTTCCATTTTTTGATACTAAATTTTTAAAATGTTCTGGATGAAATCCTAATAGTTCATTTGCAAAATGGTCATATTCGTCTATTATTACATATATTTTTTCTTTTGGCTTTTGTATTTTAAATGCTTCTATTAAGCTTCTTGTTATTCCTTCTACTGTTTGATTTTCGTTTATATAAAAATCTAGTCCATAGGCATTTATAAAGCCTGTTATTGATATTATTACTTTTTCCTTAAATCCTATCATTGTTGTTTCTTCATTTTCTGTATTTATTCCTGAAAAGTTAAACCTTAATATCGAATAACTATTTTTTAGTTTTGTAGGATTTTTTCCTATATATGTATTTTTGTATAATTCTTCAAATTCATCTGCTTTATTTTTGTCATAGTAGTACTCTAATACACTTGTAAATAGTGTTTTTCCAAATTTTCTTGGTCGTAAAAACATTATTCTTTTTTCTGGTAAATTTTCTAATTTTTCTATGTATTTTGTTTTATCAACATAATAATAATCCTCTTTTATTAATTCTTCAAAGTTACTTATTCCATATGGCATTTTTAATTTCATTATAATTACCACCTCTCTATTTTTCTTTTTTATTGTACTAGAAAAAAGAAAAAATAGCAATAGGAATTGCTATTTTCTAAACTAAGTATTCAATGTTTTATATATAAATCTTTCCTCCCCCAACAACAACATCTCCAATATAAAATACTGCAGATTGTCCCGGAGTAATCGCTCTTTGAGGTTCATCAAACTTAACCTTAATTCTATCTCCATCCTGTACAATTTTAGCTCTAGCTTGTCTTGCCGAATATCTAGTTTTAACCTCAACATCAATCCAATTCTCTATTTTATCAAACAGCAATAAATTAATATCCTTAACCTCTAATTCAGACTTGTAAAGTTCCTTTTCCTCACCAACAATAACCTCATTATTCGCTCTATTAAATCCAAGAACAAATAAAGGTACTTTATTTGAAATTCCAAGACCTTTTCTTTGACCAATTGTATAATTATATAATCCTGTATGTTTTCCCAAAACATCACCTTTAGAATTTACAATATTTCCTTGTTTAGGTTTTATATCAGAATTCATCTCTAAAAATTTCTTATAATTTCCATCAGGAATGAAACAAATATCTTCCGAATCAGGCTTATTTGCAACCTTTAAGTCATTTTCTCTTGCAATTTTTCTTATCTCATCTTTACTCTCAAAATCAGATAAAGGAAAAACTACATGTTCAATCAAATCCTTAGGAATATTCCATAATACATAACTCTGGTCTTTTTTACCTGCATTTGATTTTTTTAATACCATTTTTTTGTACTCATCAGAATATTCTGTTTTAGCATAATGACCTGTTGCTATGTAATTACATCCCATTTCTTTAGCCTTTTCCCACATTAAGCCAAATTTCATATATTTATTACATTCTATACAAGGATTTGGAGTCTTACAATTAGCATAACAATCTATAAAATCATCAATTACATATTTTTTAAATTCTTCTTTGTAATTAAAAATAAAATGTGGTACACCTATTTGATTACATACATTTTTTGCATCTATGTAAGTATTTGTATTACAGCAACTACTTCCTGCAAATAACTCTAAAGTTGTTCCTATTACTTCATATCCTTTTTCCTTTAAAAGTAGAGCAGAAACAGAGCTATCAACTCCTCCACTCATACCTAATAATACTTTTTTATTTTCCATATTATTTACAACAGCAATTAATGCTTCCTTTCCCATTTTCTTCATTTTTATTTAGTATATCTTCAAGTGTATGCCATGCTAAAAGTGCACATTTTACTCTTGCTGGCATATTTGCTATATTTTTAAATGCTATGGCATCTTCTAATTTTTCTAGCTCTTCTTCACTTTCTTGCTCTCTTTTTATCATTCCTATAAAAGTTTTTATTATATCTTGTGCTTCCTTTACAGTCTTTCCCTTTAAGGTATCTATCATTATAGATGTTGAAGCTTGGGAAATTGCACAACCATGACCCGAAAAAGCCATATCTTCTATAATATCACCATCTAGTTTTACTTCTAATGTAATTTCATCTCCACAATTTGGATTATGTCCAATTTCTTCATAGCTTGCATCTTGTAGTTTCTTTTTATTATACGAATTCATGCTATGTTCCATTATTAATTCATTATAAATATCATTTAAATCTTCCACTTTACTTACCTTTCCTTATTTATTAATAATATATTTTTTGAACATATTATAAGCCTTATCTAATCCTTTTATTAATCTGTCTACGTCTTCCTTAGTATTATAAAAATAAAAACTTGCTCTGCATGTTGAATCAATTCCTAAAAACCTCATTAAAGGTTGAGCGCAATGGTTTCCGTGAACGTACACATATGCCCTCTGAGTCTAAAATACTTGCAACATCATGTGGATGTACACCTTTTATATTAAAAGAAATTACACTAGAATGATTTTCCTTATTAGGAGTCATATATAGTTCCAAATAGTCTAATTTTGACAATTCCTCTCTTGCATATGAAACTACATTTTCTTCAATTTCTTGTATCTTATCATAACCAATGTTTTCAATATAATCAATTGCAGCACCTAAACCTACCACACCCTCAACATTTTGAGTACCTGCTTCAAATTTATTTGGTAATGGTGCAAAAGTTGTTTCTTGTTCATATACATATTCTATCATATCTCCACCCATTAAAAATGGAGACATTTTATTTAGTAATTCTCTTTTCCCATAAAGTACACCAATTCCAAGAGGTGCAAGCATTTTATGTCCTGAAAATACAACAAAGTCTGCATCTAAAGCTTGTACATCAATTTTCATGTGTGGAATACTTTGTGATGCATCAAGTATCACAACAGCTCCCTTTTTATGTGCATATTGAATTATTTTTTTCACATTATTTATTGTTCCTAAAACATTTGAAACATGTGTGATTCCTACAATTTTTGTGTTATCTGTAATTTTGCTTTCAATTTCATCATCAGATAATTCAAATTCACCATTTATATACATGTAGTTTAATCTTGCTCCTGTAACTTTGCTTACCTTTTGCCAAGGAACTAAGTTTGAATGGTGTTCCATTATAGATATAGCTATCTCATCATCTTTTTTTAGATTTTCCATTCCATATGAATATGCAATTAGGTTTAAACTTTCAGAGGCATTTTTACTAAATATTATTTCTTCTCTATGTCTTGCATTTATAAATTTAGCAATTTTAGTTCTTGTGTTTTCATAAACTTCAGTTGCTTCCATACTTAGTGTATATGCACCTCTGTGTGGATTTGCATTATAGTTTTCATAAAATTCTTGTATTTTTTCTATTACCTGTTTTGGTTTTTGGGTTGTTGCTCCACTATCTAGGTATACTATGTTTTGGTTTTGTAGTAGTGGAAAGTCTTGTTTTATGTTCATTTTTTTCTCCTTTTTCGAAATGGGGACGGTTCCTTTTTGAAAAAGGAACCGTCCCCATTTCAAAATCTCTGCAATATCTCATTTCTAATTTCTTCATTTTCAATTTTCTCAATCACACTATTAAACTGTGCCTTGACAATCAATCTCTCGCTATCAGCCTTACTCAAGCCTCTAGTCATCAAATAAAATAACTTCTTACTATCAATCTTACCGGCTGCAGTAGAATGATTACCCTCAACATCTTCCTCAGTACATAATAGCATTGGAAGAGCAATTGATTTGGCCTTATTTGATAAAATTGTACAATATTCATTTTCATTTCCCTTGGATTTCTTACAACCTTTTTTGAAATCAATTGTTCCTTTGAAATGCTTTCTACAATTTCCGCTTATTGCACCTTTTAAGTCCATATCTATATTTGTTTTTTCCCCATAAGCTTCAACTATATAATTTAAATCTATTATTTGATTTTCTCCACCTAAATAAATTGTACTAATTTCGTTATTTGCACCTTTTTCTTGTAAATTAGTATAATAATTTATAATTGTATTTTTTCCACCCAATTCAGCTGTTATATATTTTACTTCAGCATTTTCTTTTATGACATTTTCAATTGCTAAAAAATGATTTGTTTTATTATTTAATAAGTTTACTAGAACTATATTTAATTTTGCGTTTTTCTCTGCATTTATCTTAATTTGTCCATTATGATAATATTCTAGTTCCTCTTTGGAAGAAAATCTTATAATCACTGTTCCATTTGTATTTTCATTTGCCTTTATTAAAACATTTTCTACCAAATTCACACTATCTTTTGAAAATACAAAATCCAAAAACAATTCTTCATTCAATTTTTCATTTATTTCGATACATAAATTTTTATTGGATTTTTCCTCAATTTGCTTTGCAAGAATATCACCATTTCCGTACTTAAAATCATTTTTACAAACATTTTCTTTTACCGTAACTTTACCATCAGAAACACCTGTAATTTTAAGTCCATTAAATTCTTGTATATCCTCAGGAACATTTATATTTTCTAATTTTATATTATTAATTCCATAATTTTTCGCTGTTCTAATAGGAGTTTCATTTAATTTTAAATTTGTCATTTTTATTCCTTTCTCTTATCCAATTGCTCCATCTAACTCAAGATTTATCAAATTGTTCATTTCAACCGCATATTCTATTGGAAGTTCTTTTGATATCGGGTCTGCAAAACCTCTTACTATCATTGCTTTTGCGTCTTCTTCTGATAAACCTCTACTCATAAGATAAAATATTGATTGATCACTTATTTTTCCTATTTTTGCTTCGTGTGAAAATTCTACATCATCTGTTCTTATGTCATTTACAGGTATTGTATCTGACCTTGAAATATCGTCTAACATAAGTGATTCACATGATACCGAGCATTTTGAATTTTTTGAGTTTTCATTTATTCTAACTAATGCTCTATATGTTGCTGCTCCGCCATTTTTTGAAATTGATTTAGAGTTTATTAAACTTGATGTTTTTGGCGCGTTATGAATTACTTTAAATCCCGTATCTAGGTTTTGTCCTTTTCCTGCAAATGATATTCCAGTGTATTCTGTTTTCGCTCCCTCTCCATTTAATATGCTCATTGGATATAACATTGATATTTTTGAACCAAATGAACCAGATACCCAATCAATTTGCGCATTTTTTCCTACAATTGCTTTTTTTGTATTTAAGTTTAGCATATTTTTTGACCAGTTTTCTATTGTTGAATATCTTAAATATGCATTATCTTTTACATATAATTCTACACAACCTGCATGTAAGTTTACTTTGTTGTATTTTGGTGCACTACATCCTTCTATAAAATGTAGTGATGCTCCTTCTTCTACAATTATTAGAGTATGTTCAAATTGTCCTGATTCAGGTGAATTTAGTCTAAAGTATGATTGAAGTGGGATATCCACTTTTACTCCTTTTGGTACATATACAAATGATCCGCCTGACCAAACAGCACCATGAAGTGCAACAAATTTGTGATCTGTTACTGGTACACATTTCATAAAATGAGGTTTTACAAGTTCAGGGTATTCTCTTACGGCTGTTTCCATATCTGTATATATTACACCTTGCTCCATTAATTCTTTTTTCATACTATGATAAACTACCTCTGAGTCATATTGTGCTCCAACTCCTGCTAAAGACCTTTTTTCAGCTTCTGGAATTCCTAGTTTATCAAATGTGTCTTTTATTTCTTCTGGCACATCTTCCCAGTTGTCTGCCATTTTTGATTTTGGTCTTACATATGTTGCAATCTCATCCATATTTAATTCTGATAAATCTGGTCCCCATGTTGGAAGTTCTAGTTTGTTGTATGTTTCTAGTGCTTTTAGTCTGAACTCCGCCATCCATTCTGGGTCTTTTTTTTGTTTTGATATTTCTTTTATTATTTCAGGTGTTAAACCTTTTTTTATTTTGAAGTCATAATCATCTTGATTTTTTATATCATAGATGTTTCTATTTATTTCTTCTACATTTGTTTTCATTTTTGAATTCCTTTCGAAATTTATTTTTTATAATTTCTATATCCATTTTCCTCAATTTCTTTTGCCAAATCCGCATTTCCAGTCTTAACAATCTTTCCATCAACCAAAATGTGCACAAAATCTGGTGTTAAATTATGCAAAATTTTAGTATTATGAGTAATAATTAAAACTGCATTTTCATCGTTTTTAAACATCTCAACACCCTTAGAAACAGTCTTAATTGCATCAACATCAAGTCCTGAATCTGTTTCATCTAATATTGCAAGTTTAGGATTTAAAACAAGCATTTGAAGAATTTCGTTTTTCTTTTTTTCTCCACCAGAAAAACCTACATTTAAACTTCTCTCACTATATTCAGGTTTCATTTGAAGTTCTTCCATGTGTTTTTTTACTTCTTCTTTAAACTTAAATATTTTTACAGGCTGACCTGTTATCTTGTTTCTTGCATATTTTAGAAAATTAGTTACTGTTATTCCAGGAATTTCCTCGGGTAATTGGAATGACATAAATATTCCTTTTCTTGCTATTTCATCTGTTTTCAAATTTGTTATGTTTTCGCCATCAAATATAATAGAACCATTTTCTTTTTGGTATGCTGGATTATTTAATATTGCATTTGCTGTTGTGGTTTTTCCAGAACCATTTGGTCCCATTATTACATGGATTTCTCCTTTATTTATTTTTAAATTTATTCCTTTTAAAATTTCTTTTTCTCCTGCATTTACATATAAATCATTTATTTCTAAAAGCTCTTTACTCATTTAAACTTACTCCCTTTTTGTTTTATTTTAGTACCTCTACCTTAGACTTCTTTGTTCTTCTTTGACACATACGGCATCTTTCTTTTGATATGTCATAATCACAATTTAAATCACTTAAGTTTAATACCTTATGTACATATTTTGCCAAATTATTTATTGTATTATCCTCCATTGTTAATTTTAATTTTTCTGCTTCTCTTTTCGAAGCTTCCTCATCTAGTCCTATTACATCTTTAAAAAATACATAAGATATATCATATGCTTCTAATATTTTCTTTGCTAAGTCTATCCCTTTTTCTGTTAGCTCTATTTTTCCATATGTTTCAGATTTAGCTAAATCATTTTCTTTTAAATTATTTATCGCCTTTGTTACACTTGGCTTACTCAAATTCATTTGATTAGCTATGTCTGTTACTCTTATTTCTTTATTTTGAATTTGCAGTACATACATTGTTTTCAAATATTCTTCTGATGCTTTTGATATCATTTTTGTTCTCCTTTTGTTAGCTTTGGCTAACATTATATTATAAAAAAAGAAAGCTGTCAATACCTTGTTCCTCATTTGGTGACGGTTCTCTGTTGGGGAATTCCCCATTAAAGAACCGCCCCAAAATGGGGAATTTCTTCTACCCAATATCTATCATTAGCACTTACAGCCTTTGTTATCTTTAAAATTTCCATATCGTCATATTCTTTTAATTTATATTTTTTTAATAAATCCGGCAATTTTGGACTATTTACTCCCACTATTCTATATTTAAAAAAGTCAAATAATACATTTGATTCTTCTATTTCGTTTAGTAAAGTAAAATTGCCAATTCCCATACATCCATCATTGATTGCCTCTTTTAGCTGATTTTGATTTATCTTAAATATATATTTTTCATTTTCTTTGGTTAATATTCCTAAATCATAAATATTTCCAAGCTTACTTTTCCATTTTAACATTAGATGCATATTTCTTCATCTCCCTTTTTAGGTTCTCTAAATATGTCCAAATAAATTATTTCCATTTCTTTCTTTTTAATAGCATAGAATTCTTCAAAATATTGTTTCACATCTTGTGGAATTTTAACCATCATTTTTTTTTCCGCTTTTTCGAAAACTTTTTTAATATTGTAATTTTGAACAATTTCTTTTATATATTTTTTCATCCATGGTAATTCTTTATATTGAATAATTAAAGATTTTAAATCTGTTAATCCATTATCACATATAGTTTCTTTGCGTGTTTTATCCACTATTCCGCTACAAAAGTCAAAATCATATGCTGGAAAAAGTCTAACTCTTTTTTCATTTAAACCTAATGACCAATTTACATTATGATTGTCTACATATTCTATTGATTTTTTAAAAATTTCCTGTCTAATAAATTCGTCCGTTATTTCTTGGATTCTGTGTGCTGGTATTTTTCTTAGTTTTAAGAAATTAGTTATTTCCTTAATCCTGTCCGAGAATAAAAATGTATCTTTGGAATTCAAACTCATTAGTATGTTAACTCCCTCCCACACTTCTTCTCCTGGCATTTTTTCATCTAATGTTACTAAATATTCTATTTTAGGATTTGTAGGTATTTTTTGAGCTCCCCTAGAAAACTTTGCAAAAAAATATTTTACTGTATCTACTCCAAATACTTCTGAACCTATATAGGGAACAATTAAATTGTTATATTTGCAAATCTTTATTCCTGATTTTCCATTGTTTTTGATAAAAATATCATATGCTCCCATTGTACTATTATATACAAAATTTTTTATTAAACATTGTGTATGAGTATTTTTTAACTCTATCCACGCATGAGCTGATGCATATTGACCAGTCTCTTCTGTTACAATATCATATTGGCTTTTGGATAAAACAATATTGTTTTCTTTATCTCTTTTCAATTTTTTTGTATCTTCTCTTCTTTTAATATCCACTATGTTTTCAGCGTATTCTTCCATAATTATTTAACATCCTTTTTATATCATGTCTTTGTCCAATTTTTCTCTTACAATAATTCTAATAGGTGTGCCTTGTAATCCAAATTCTTTTCTTATTTGATTTACTAAATATCTCTCATATGAAAAATGGAATAAATCCTTTGAATTTACAAATATAACAAATGTTGGTGGTTTTGTTGAAGCTTGTGTGCCATAAAAAATTTTAAGCTTTTTACCTTTATCTGATGGTGGTTGCACAATCGCAATTGCCTCATTTATAACTTGATTCAACTGGCTTGTCGTAACTCTCTTAGCATTTTGCTCTGCCACATCATTTATCATTCCGAATAATTTATCTACTCTTTGACCAGTTTTAGCAGAAATAAACATTACCGGTGCATACGATAAATATGATAATTTTTCATATATTGCTTTTCTGTATTTTTCTAATGTTCCTGTATCTTTTTCATATTCATCCCATTTATTTACAACAAGTATTATACCTTTTCCTGCCTCATGTGCTTCTCCCGCAATTTTGGCATCTTGGTCTGTTACGCCCTCATTTGCATCTATTAACATTAAACATACATCTGCTCTTTCTATTGCAAACAAAGACCTAAGTACACTGTATTTTTCAATTTTTTCTGTAACCTTGCTTTTTCTTCTAATTCCTGCTGTATCAATAAATGTATATTTTCCATGTTCATTTTCAAAATATGAATCTATTGCATCACGGGTTGTTCCTGCAATATTACTTACTATATTTCTGTTTTCACCTAAAATTTTATTTATTAATGATGATTTTCCAACATTAGGTTTTCCAATTACTGCTACTTTTATTCTTTCATTATCTTCATCGTTCTCTGCTTCTTTTGGAAGATTATCATAAACTTTATCTAATACATCACCAATTCCTTGTGCATTACTTGCAGATACTGGCATTGGGTCTCCTATTCCTAAGTTGTAGAATTCATATATGTCTGATTGAAATTTTTGAAAACTGTCTGCTTTATTACATACTAGTATTATCGGCTTTTTAGACTTTTTAAGCATTAATGCAATTTCTTCATCTGCTGCTGTAACTCCTTGACGCACATCTGTTACAAATATTATTACATCTGCTATATCTATTGCTATATTTGCTTGAAGTCTCATTTGAGTTAATATTACATCATTTTTTTCTGGCTCGATTCCTCCTGTGTCTATTAATGTAAAATTTCTTCCTCTCCAGTTACTTTCTCCATATATTCTATCTCTTGTTACTCCCGGAGTGTCTTCTACTATTGATATTCTACTTCCTACTATATAATTAAAAAATGTTGATTTTCCAACATTTGGTCTTCCTATTATTGCTACTACTGGTTTTGACATTTATTTCACCTCTTCTTACATTGTTATATTTTACTACATTTTTTATTTTTTGGCAACCTTTACATAAAATCATCTCTAATTTTTATGCATGTATTGACATAAAATTATCAATTTTTTTAAATAATTTATTTATTATTTTGCTTTTCAATATATTTTTCTCTATTAAATTAATTCTAAAAAATTCTATAATTGCTGTAATAGCATAAAATACAATTATTGAAATTACAAGCCCCGTAATTACTCCACCATGTAATCTTTGAATTTTTTCCATTGTAATTATTTCATGCCACAAGCGATATCTCATAAAATTACTTTCATGAAACAAATATACTCCTAAGCTAATACTAGCAAAATAATTGATAATTTTGTTACATCCTATGTCAATTTCTTTAAATATATAAAATAACGATATTGATGGTATTAAAATAAAAATAGAGTTTAGCTCTCTATAATATCCAAATATTTCATTCCAAAATGCATTATATTGTTCTAATTTTTTCCCTATTAGTACTAAACAAGTTATGATTGCATATCCTAAAACAATTAAAACCATATTTTTAACTTTTTTATTTTCAAAATATTTTAATCCATATAATTTTATATAGCCACCAATTATGTATAAATATACAAACAATATTACTCCTATTGGTGTTAGTGTACTGCCAATCATTCCATCAGAATAAAAAATGGTTGGAATTATAACAAAAAATATTGTTAACACCACAATCATTTTTTTATAATCTTGTTGTTTTAATACATTTAAAAGTTTATTAATAAATGGTGTTAAAATCATCAAATATAAATATGCTGTCATAAACCAATATTGGTTATATGCAAATGGAAAAAAAGTTTTTATTGTATCTACTTTGTTTAATTTTTCTATTCCTGTTATTCTGAAAAAAAGCATAAAGCCAACAGAATAACAAAATATTTGTAACCATAGTTTAAATACTCTTTTTACATTGAAATCTTTTTCTACACTAAAATATCCTGTTGTTAATATGTAACAAGCAACACCAATTTTTCCTCCAATTCCTCCCAAAATTCCGAAAATCATTGTTTTACTTATATCGTAGCCTTCTATTATTCCTAAGTTTAAAGAAAAATGATGATATATTATTAAACACATTGAAATTATTCTTAGAAGTTCAATATTTGATTTTCTTTCTTTTTTTATCATTTCTTTCATTTATTATTCCCCTTTATTTTTTATTGTATCCTTAATATTTACTTTCTCACCCAAACAGAACAACTCTTACCTTTAACTTTAAACACACCACATCCATCACTATCAATAGTAATAACATCAGAGCAGTTATCCAAGCAATCAATAAATTTCTCACCCGCAAAACTTGTTCCAACATACATTCTTTTTTCCGCATCAAAAGAATTAGAGCCAATCACAGCTAAACCTGAATCTAAATGCCTATTATCTCCTTCACGCGACCAACCTATAATGTTTGGGTGGTCAAAATAATCATGTTGTCTTCCATAAGCTTTTAGCTTTCTTAAAGCCATAAGTGTCTTAATCATAGCAACTGGTTTGACATTTGAATGTGGTATTCCAAATAAATCTCCATAAAAAACACATGGATATCCGTCTTGTCTAAGTAAAATTGTAGCATATGCTAATTGCTTCATCCAAGGTTCAACAAAACTTTGCAAGGCTTGTCCGGGCTGCGTATCATGGTTATCTACAAATGTTACTGCTTTTGCAGAATTTTCTTTTATTAATGTTCTATCTAAAAGTTTTGACATATCAAAATTAGGATTTGTAGATGCATTATAAAAATTATTATGTAAAGGCACATCAAATAAAGACATTATTCCATCAACTTCAGTTAAATATTTATGAAGTTTATCTACATCTGTTGACCAATATTCTCCAACAGTAAATAATTCTTTTTGAGTTTGATTTCTTATATATGTAAGCCATCCTTTATAAAAATCTGAAGATATATGTTTTACTGCATCTAGCCTAAATCCATCTACTCTAGTAAGTTTCTGATACCATAATCCCCATTTTTTACATTCCTCTACAACCTCGCGGTTTGAAAAATCCAAATCTGCTCCCATTAAATAATCAAAATTTGCAAACTCATTATCTACACTTGTCTGCCATTTTTTATCTTTGAATTTAAAAATTGCATGTTCACCTGTTGCACTATTTACATCTATTCCTGTAAAATGAGTCCAATTCCACTCAAAATCTGAATATTGATGATGCCTCGCAGGAAATGTATATCTTGTTGCTGCTTTTATTTTTTCAATATCTCCCTCTTTATTGTGGTCTGCCCATTCACATTTATTTGCCAAAATATCTTGCTCTTTGTCAGCTCCCATTTTATGATTTAATACAATATCAGCATATACATTTATTCCGTTTTGTTTTAAGCTTTCTATTGCCCTTAGGTATTCATCTTTTGTTCCATATTTTGTTGGTATCGTTCCTTTTTGGTCAAATTCTCCTAAGTCATAAAGGTCATAAACACCATATCCTACTTCATTTTTACCATTTATTCCCTTGTATGCAGGTGGAAGCCATACTGACGTTATTCCAAGTTTACTTAGGTCTTCTGCTTCATTTTTTATTTTGTTCCATAGCCCTTCTGGCACATCTAAATACCATTCAAAATATTGTAATATTGTTCCATTTATTTGTTTCATTTGTTTTTCCATCTTCTTTCTTTTTCCGATAAGATCGTTTCTTTTCTCATTGGGACCGTTTCTTTTCGCGAAATGAAACGGTCCCAATGGAAAAAGAAACGGTCCTTTTGCAAAAAACTAATATTCATCTAAAAAGTTTATAATTTTTCCATCTTTTTTGTATGATAAAATAGTATCCAAATTAACATTTTTTGTACTATTAAAAATATTTATATCAGAATTTTCATATTTTTCTTTAAGCTGCTTTATCAATTCTTTTGTTTCTGCTCTCTTTGAAGTCTTCCCGCCCTCGGTGCGTTTTTTTGCTTGCCTTTCTGTTATTTTACAAGCACATTTTATAAATTCTAATTCATTATAATTCATCCAACTTATTATATCATTTTCTCTTACCAAATAAAGTGGTCTAATAAGTTCCATTCCCGGATGTGATGTACTTTTTAATTTTGGCATCATTGTTTGCATTTTACCAGCAAACAACATTCCCATTAATACAGTTTCTATTACATCATCAAAATGATGCCCTAATGCTATTTTATTGCACCCAAGTTCTTGTGCTTTTTTATATAAATATCCTCTTCTCATTCTAGCACATAAATAGCATTCATGGTCTTCCATTTTTTCAACTCTTTCAAATATATCTGTTTCAAACATTGTTATTGGAATATCTAAAATTTTGCTATTTTCTATTATTTTGTTTTTATTTTTTTCATTATATCCGGGATTCATTACAATAAATTCTATATCAAAATTATTTTTTCCATGCCTTTTTAGTTCCTGAAAGCATTTGGCAAGTAGCATTGAATCCTTTCCGCCTGATATACATATTCCTATTTTATCGCCATCTTCTATCATTTTGTATTCTGTTATAGCTTTTATAAATTTCGACCATATTTGTTTTCTATATGTTGTTATTATTGTTCTTTCTATTTGTTTATATCTTTCCATCTTATAAATTCCTTTTTTGATAAAGTACTTATTAAAAATACCAACATATTGTCAAAAACATGTTGGCATATTTTTTCATATCTTTAGTCTCCTAAACAAATACCAATATCTCTTGCTGTTTTTATTAAATCATCATCCATTTTTACAACTTTCATATTGCTATCTTCTGTTCCGCCTTCTACTGCACCTATAACTTTGTTATTTCCAACTACATCTTCTAATGAAACATAATCAAGTTTTCCATTTTTTAATACTGTTAAAACATTAAATTTTCCTTCTAAAGCAAGTTCCATAGCTTTTGCTCCATATTTTGTTGATAATATTCTATCTGTTGATGTTGGAGTTCCTCCTCTTTGCATATATCCAAGTGTTGTATTTCTTGAAATTAAACCTGTACGTCTTTCAAGCTCTTTTGCTACAATATCTCCTGCTCCACCTAATTGAATATTTATAACTCCTTTTCCACCTTCTCTTGTATCTTTTACAGAAATGCTTCCTCCTTTTGGATATGCTCCCTCTGATACTACAACTACACTAAAGTTTTTACCTGCTTTTTGTCTTGCCTGAATTTTTTCTACTACTTTATCCATATCATAAGGTATTTCTGGAAGAAGTGCTACATCTGCTCCACCTGCTATTGCAGATTCTAGTGTTATCCAACCTGCATATCTTCCCATAACTTCTAATACCATTATTCTGTTATGTGTTTCTGCAGTTGTATGAAGTCTATCTAAGGCCTCTGTTGCAACAGATACTGCTGTGTTAAAGCCAAATGTTACATCAGTACATGCAACATCATTATCTATTGTTTTTGGGACACCTATTACATTTATTCCTCTTAAAGAAAAGTCTCTTGCAGATTTTTGTGTACTATCTCCTCCTAATGTAAATAAACAGTCTATTCCATCATTTTTTAGATTTTGCACACATACCTCTGATAAATCTTTATAAACTTCTTTTCCATTTTCTATTACTTTATAATTAAATACATTAGAATTCAATGATGAACCTATTATTGCACCACCTTTATGTAATATTCCTGATGTAATTTGTTCATGGTCAAGTTTTACATAATTGTTATTTAATAATCCATTAAATCCATCTATAAAGCCATAGCATTCAACTCCATTTTTTTCTGCAGTTCTTGTTATTGCACGAATTACCGCATTTAGCCCAGGTGCATCTCCACCATTAATTAAAATTCCTACTTTTTTTAACATTTGTTATCCTTCCTTTCATTTAAAGCATATTTATTATGCAATTTATATTAATTTGTGTAGTAACCTTTATCTGTTACATTTTTGATAATTCCATACCTTTCTTTGTCTTTAGCCGCAAATTTATAGCCAACATTTTCAGGCGGATGACCGTCTAAGACAAAGTCTATGTTAGTTTCTTTTTTCCATTTTTCTATTGTTTCTTTCATAATTTTTATAACACTAATTATAAATTTGTTTTTTTCTTCTATTGAACTTTCCTTTTTTAATAATTCCGCCATTTCATTTGTCCCTATATAACCTAATGATAAATTTGAGTATTTACTGTATAATAATTTGTCTATTTTCTCTCCTGTTTTTAGTCTTGCAATTCCACCATTTTGCCAAAGTATTGGGCTTACATCTGAAACAGTTCCAAGTAGTTGGTAATGCCTACACATTAGCGCTTCTTTACATAGTTCTAATCTATCATCTAAGATTCGGTAAAAATTTTTCTCATTTTCATCAGAAGCTAATGCTATTTGTGGTAAATTTATACTTACAATTCCCTGATTAAACTTTCCACGAAATTTGTATTTTTCTTCACTTATGTCTTTTGGCATTTGCTTTAGTATTTCTTCTTTAATTTTTAAATTTTCTTCTAAGTATTCTTTTTCTTGATTTAAGTCTAAGTATATTACAACATTTTGGCTTTTTCCCCCCTTTGTATTTAATGTTCTCAGCTGATATTTTATTGTTTTTATTCCCTCTTCTAGTTGATTTTCCTCATAATTATTTATTTCATTTTCCAACAAATTAGAATTTATTTTGTCTTTAAATTCATTTTTGTAATTTTCTTTACTTACTCTTAAAAATTTTCCCAAACAACTTAAATCTATATATTGTTTTCCATATATATTGCTTCCAACTTGTGCAATAATTTGTGTTAAAATATTGCAAGCTTTTTCAAATGTTTTTGGTACATCTATTGGCTCATCATTCATTGTCGTTCCATTATATAACATATCTTTTACAGATGTAACACAATAATTTATAATTGGTTGTATAAAATAATCTGCATTATGAAAATATAAAATTCCATCTTCATTTGCCTTAGATATTTTTTCTGGTAATAATAGTCTTTTGGTAAGATCCCTTGAGACCTCACCTGCTATATAATCTCTTTGCATAGAAGCTTGTAAGATATCTTTTGAATTTTCTTCATTTATTCTATTTTGATGTCTTATTAAACCAAGTATAGTTTCATCTGTAGTATTGCTTTTTCTAACTAACGCTCTTGTGTATCTATATACAATATATTTTTTTGCAAGCTCATATTTTCCTATTTCCATTAATTTTTGTTCTATTATATCTTGCATATCTTCAACCAAAATTCGTTTTTTATCTATTTTTTCTATATAGCCTGTTATTATTTTTATATCTTCTTTGTTTGCTTTTTCTTTATCATCTAATACTTCATTATTGGCTTTTTCAATCGCAATTAAAATTTTATTTCTATCATAGTCTACTACTCTTCCATCTCTTTTTATTACTTTCAATTTCTGCCTCCTTTGGCTTTGTAATGTTCTTATTACTCAATCTAGGCTATAGTATATCATAAACAAATTTAAAATGCTACTTTTTTATTAATTTCTATCAATATTAGTAGTCCTAAAGCTCTTATGTTTCTCGTGATTGACTCTTCCTATTCATTATTTCAGTCTATTATAACATTATTCGACATTTTTTTAACATTTTTCTTAAATGTCATTAAAATGTTATCTTCTATTAATATTTTTGTAATACTTCCGTAATATTCTTGTAATATTTTTGTTTTCTGTTGCAAATGCAACATTTTTATGATATATTTTCTTAGAAAGGTGATTTAAAATGATAGTAGATTTTAATTCTTCAACTTTTTTTGAAGACTTTAGTAATAGTTGCAATAAAGTAACAAAGCGTTCATTTAAAAAAGGAGAAGTAATTACAACATATATAGAAAAAAGAAATCAAATGTGCATTTTACTTACTCGGTACCGCTAATTTGATAAGATATGATTTTAATGGTAATAAGACAATAATTTTTCAATTTACCCAATATGATATTTTTGGAGAGGTTTTATATCCTACAAATACTAATAATGAGCTATTTGTAGAAGCCAAAGAAAATTGTGAAATTTTAAGCTTTATTTATGATAATATTATGAAAGAATGTAATTCCAAATGCAAATTTCATGAAAAATTAGAAAGGAACTTACCTATTTTGATTATGAATAATACTATAAAATTAAATACCAGAATTGAACTTTTAACTAAAAAAAATATCAGAGATAAATTACTTACTTACTTTAATTTACTGTCTACAAGAACTCTTAGCAAAACATTTACACTTCCCTTCTCTTTGACAGATTTGGCAGATTATTTAAGTGTTGACAGAAGTGCTATGATGAGGGAGTTATCACATTTAAAAGAAGAAGGATTTATCAAAAAAAAAGGAAATACATTTACAATACTTATCTCATAAAATAAAGACAAAAAGAATTTTACTTCTTTTTGTCTTTATTTTTATTTATTATATGTTAATCCATATTGAGCATATAACCATTGCATATAATTAAATGGTTTCAAAGTTTTTGGCATACCATAATCTACACCATTTGTTTCTACAGATACTGATGTAATTTTAACATCATTTACAGGTGTTGATATTTCTGATGTTCCCGAACTTTCCCCATCACTATTCTCTTTTGCTTTACATTCAACATTTGAAATTTCTTTAACAACATCCATTCCCTCTATTACTTTACCAAATCCAGCATAATATCCGCTTAAATTTGTATGGTCATTTGATGTCATAATGAAAAATTGTGAACTTCCAGAATTATAAGATTCAGTAGCTAATGTTGGAGAATATGAGGTATAATCACTTCTTGCCATTGCAATTGTGCCCTCTGTTAAATTTAAAGTGTTTTTATCATATCCATTTGCTACAAATTCACCTGTAATAGAATAATTGTCAGAACCTTTTGCATCTGTTCCATCTGAATATTTGTATGTAGCATTTTCATCATCATTATTATATAAGTCTGAAAGTTTTGGTGAACCTGTACCATCTCCTGATGGATCTCCACCTTGTATCATGAAGTCTTTTACTATTCTATGGAATTTTAATCCATTATAAAATCCGTTATTTGCTAATTTTATAAAGTTACTTACTGTTTCTGGCGCTTGGTCTGGATATAGCTCTATTTTTATTGTTCCATAGTTTTCTACTTCCATTGTTACTATTGGATTTGATATGTTTAATGTTTGTTTTTTGTAATAACCGTAACATAATCCTCCTAAGATTACGATTATTAATATTAATGCTATTATGCATATTATGTTTTGTGCTTTTTTCATTTTCTTCCTCCTCTTTTTGAAATGGGGACGGTTCCTTTTTGAAAAAAGAACCGTCCCCAATTCGAAATTTCAAAATTTCTTTCACATTTTACACTTAATTTATTATATTGTCAAATACAAATTGTTCTTGCATTCTCTTCAAAGATGATTTAATATTTCTAGCTCTTACCTCTCCAATTCCCTCTACATTGTCAAGTTCTTCTATTGTAGCATCAATAATATGTTGCAAAGATTTAAAACTTTTTGCCAAATTGTCTACAATTGAAGCTGGCATTCTTGGGATTTTGCTTAATATTCTATATCCTCTTGTATAAACATATGCTTCATCAAAATCTGAAAATATGTCATAACCTAGGATTTTTGCAATATTCTGTTCTTTTAACAAATCTTCATAAGATAGATTTGCAATTTCTTCTAAAATTTCTTTTGGTGTCTTATCTTCAACTAAAGAATAATCTTTTACTATTAATTCTTCTTCTTTTTCAATTCCACCCATTAACTGCTCAAGTTGCATGTCTACTAATCTTCCATCATCACCAAGTTCTGCAATTTGTTTTTCAATTTCACCTACAATTTGCATAACCATTTCTGCTCTTTGTAAGACACTTAAGACATTTTCCAAAGTTACTATATCATTAAACTCGTATTCATTTAAAATATTAAGTTTACTGTCAAATACTTTTTTGTATTTTTCTAATGTCTGAATTGCTTGATTTGCCTTATTTAGTACGACTTCTGTGTCTTCTAATATGTATCTTTCATTATCAATAAATATAGTAATTATATTTCTTCTTTGTGAAATACTTATTACAAGCTCCCCTGTTTGTTTTGCTGTCCTTTCTGCAGTTCTATGCCTTGTTCCTGTTTCAACAGTTGGTATATCACTTGATGGAATAAGCTCTGCATTTGCAAATAATATTTTTTTCATATCTGCACTTAATACTATTGCTCCATCCATTTTTGCTAATTCGTATAATTTTGATGATGTATAATCTTCGTTTATGAAGAATCCTCCATCAACTAATTGTTTTATGTATTCTTCGTTATCCGTAAAAAGTAATAAAGCTCCTGTTCTTGCTTTTAAAATATTTTCTAGTCCGTCTCTTATTGGTGTTCCCGGAGCTATTTTCTTTAAAATATTTGTTATTTTGTCTTCATTTTTCTGTCTCAATTTTTGCTTCACCCCTTTTTAGCTTAATTCAATCATTGCATGTAAAATGCTGTCATCTTGGCTTTTTACTGTTATTATGTCTTTGTTTTCTATGTTATTATAATAGCATTTTACTTTATCTCCTAGTAATATTTGATGTTTATACATTATTCTTACATTGCTTTTTTCTTTCGAATAATATACTTCTTCTGGCAAAGCTTCATATGCTAATTTTAAGTAATTTAAATTGTGCATATGTTTATTTACATCTATGTCTGCTCTTTTTACCTCATAGTTTATATATTTGTCCAAGTTTTCCGTTTCTTTTAGCTTGTCAATTTCGTCTTTTTCAAATACTTTCTCGTCTTCTGGCTTATACAAATCTATTATGTCATCTGTTATTTTAGCGATTTTATTTGTTTCTAAGTCAAACAAAATCCATTTTGATGTTGCAATAGCTATTCTTTTTTCTCCATTAAAAACTTCGAAATCACGATATGTTGAAAATGGTCTTTTGGTAATTGGTCTTGCCCATGTTTTTACTTTTATTTTGCTTTCATAGTTCGCTCTTTCTAAAATTTGCAATTTCCAATCCATTAATAGCCATACTTTTTTTCTTTTATCAATATCATTTACACCATATCCAACTGTGTCTGAATGTGAACTTGCTATCTCTTCTAAAATGCTTAACATTCCATAATTTGACAGTTTGCCATCTAGTCCTATGTCTTTTATTCCTACATAATATTCTCTTTCAAATTTCATTAAATTACCTCTTTTTGTATAAAATTATTTTGTATATCCCGGTTTTTCTAGTAATCTGAACATATTTTTCTTATATTCTTCAACTCCCGGTTGATTAAATGGATTTACTTTTAATATGCTTCCAGACATAGCACATGCTAGTTCAAAGAAATATATTAATCCTCCTAAGTTTTCTTCATCTAATTTTTCCATCTTAAATATTATATTTGGGACCCCACCTGATACATGTGCTTCTATTGTTCCTTCCATTGCTTTTTTATTTACATAGTCTAGGTCTTTTCCTGCTAAGTAGTTTAATCCATCTAGGTTATCATCATCTGAATTTATTGTGATATTTGATTTTGGACTTTCTATACTTAGTACTGTTTCAAATAGATTTCTTAAACCTTGTTGCATATATTGTCCCATTGAGTGTAAATCTGTTGTTAAGTCTATTCCTGCTGGGAATATTCCTTCTTCTTCTTTGCCCTCACTTTCTCCAAATAGTTGTTTTAACCATTCTGTCATATAGTGCATTTTTGGCTCATAGTTTGCAAATACTTCCGTTGTTTTTCCATCTTGATATAAAAGGTTTCTTATTACTGCATATTGATAGCATTCATTGTATTTTAATTTTTCGTCATTATAGTTATCTTGAGCAAGTTTTGCACCCTTCATCAATTTTTCTATATCTATTCCCGAAACTGCTATTGGAAGTAATCCGACTGGTGTAAGTACTGAAAATCTTCCACCTACATTGTCTGGAATTACAAATGTTTCATATCCTTCTTCTTCTGATAATTTTTTTAGTGCCCCTTTTTCTTTGTCTGTTGTTACATATATTCTGCTTCTTGCTTCATCTATTCCATATTTGTTTTCTAGTATTTCTCTGAATATCCTAAATGCTATTGCAGGTTCTGTTGTTGTTCCTGATTTAGATATAACATTTATTGAGAAATCTTTATCTCCTATTACCTCTATTAAGTCATTTATGTAATTTGGACTTAGATTGTTTCCTGCAAATAGTACCAATGTGTGTTTTCTTTGTTTTAGTGTTTGCATGTTGTAAAATGAACTACTTAGTGCTTCTATTACTGCTCTTGCACCTAAATATGAGCCTCCTATTCCTATTACTAGTAATATGTCTGAGTCTTTGTTTATTCTTTTTGCCGCTGTTTGTATTCTTTTGAATTCTTTTTTGTCATAGTTTGATGGTAATTCTAACCATCCTACAAAATCGTCTTCTTTTGATGCTCTTCTATGTAAGTCTTTATGTATATTTTCTACTTGTTCTTTATGTTTCATTATTTCTTTTTTATCTATCCCTACTTTTTCAAAATCAATCTTTAGTTCCATAAAAATACCTTCTTTCCTTTTTTGCTTATTTTATATCAATTTTTTGGTTTTCGCAACCTATTTTCGTGAATTTTTATATAAATTTTGCCTTCACATATATAAAAAAAGAACCTTGTTGCACATATTTACAATATGCAATAAGGTTCTTCTCAAGGCCTAATATAAATCAGTCTCCTTATTTACAATGAACGACAGATCTGTACCAAAACCTAAATAATATTTGGTTCCGGCAAGAACTTCCTCCATGGCATCATATTGGCGTTTTGCTTCTGAAACTTGCAAAGCAATAACCCCTTCATCTGCTTTCGGGTATAAGTTCTTCCGTTTCTCGAAAAAACTTATAAGTGTTTCCCAACTCTCGTGTACTGTCAAGAAAGCACTTTTTTCAAAGTGTTTTCCGAGAGTCGTTGCTGTAACAACTCTGCTCAACGTATCTAAATATACATTGGGCACTATTACGGATTTACTGCCACCGGCAGATTTTTGGGCAACGATCGCCTCCAAGTTCGTGGAGACGAACTTGTCAACATATTCGAAGACATTTTTGAGGAAATTGATCTGTTCCTCTGAATTATCTTCAAATGTTGCCATTTCTTTCCGGATAAAATCCAGACAGATGGCATCAATATCCACAACTTCAACTGTATCTGGATATCGAGCCTTAATTTCATTGGCAATTCTTGTCTTTCCCGAGCAAGTTTCACCATCTATCAGTATGAGCCAACCTCCCTGATAGATTTCCTTTGGTACACTACCGCCCCTTATGTCTTGTGGATGACACTTTTTGGCCACTTTGTAGATATATTCTACAGCCTCTCTCGTACCATCCCGAGACTCTTTTATAAAGAAGTTGTATGCTTCTTTATAGTTCATCTCTTTTAATTCTGCTATTTTCTTAGGCATGCATTTTACCTCCTTTTCATTCGAAAATTGCAAAAAACACAATTTTCTGATTGCATTGCTACCATAAAACAGTATAACACAAATATCATTTTTCGTCAAAATTTTCATGATTGCTTGACTTTTTCTGCACCCCAAAATATAATAAGAATAGCTAGCTAAAAATAAACGCTAAGCCTATTAAGAAGGAAATAAATATGTCAAAAAATGATTTAGCATTACTAGTATTAGATAATTGCAAAGAATTTGGACAGAAAGTTGAACAAAATATGGAGTTACCTATAAATTCCACGGAAAAGACCATGAAATGATGCCTGATGAGCATTTTCAAGATATAAAAAGAGTAATTTCTGCAACTTGTGGACATAGCACTAAAGTAACTGTCGTTATGCCTTTATTATACCAAGCAAGACAACATCGCAGAAAAGGAAGAGAGTCACTAGATTGTGCAATAGCACTTCAGGAACTTGAAAGATTAGGAGTAAAAAGTATTGTAACATTTGATGCACATGACCCAAATGTTATAAATGCAACACCTAGTCTATCTTTTGACAACTTCTACCCATCAAGTACGATTATAGAAGAAATGGCTTCAAATAACCCAACAATTTTCGAAAATTCTATAGTAATAAGCCCTGACTTTGGAGCAATGGAAAGAGCTCGTTACTATGCTGAAATTATAGGATGTGATGTTGGTGTATTTTACAAAAGACGTGACTTAAGTAAACTTGTAAATGGCAAAAATCCAGTAGTTGCTCATACTTACATGGGAAGTGATGTTAAAGGGAAGAATGTTGTAATTGTTGATGACATGATTGCTTCTGGTGGTTCTGTAATTGAGGTTTCACAAAAATTACGCGAAATGGGGGCTAATAAAATTTGTATTACTTGTACTTTTGCTTTATTTACAGAGGGGTTTGATAAGTTTTTAGAAGCTCATGATAAAGGGTTGTTTGATTCTCTTTATACCACTAACCTTTCTTACATTCCTACTGAGTTTTCAAGTTATGATTGGTTCCATAGTGTTGATATGTCTTATTTTGTGGCTCAGGTTATTGATAGTATGGATAAGAAAGAGCCTTTGACTCAATTCTTTAATAGAACTAATGAGACATTTAGGGCTGTGCAGAATTCTAAAAAATAATTTTTTCGTATTGGGGACGGTTCTTTTCGCAAAAAGAACCGTCCCCAATGCAAAAAACAGTATCTTGCAAAAGATACTGTTTTTTATAATCATTTTTCCTTACTATCATCATCCTCGACATTCTTACCAAATCTCTTAACCTTATTAGTTGTAGTTCTTTCAAAATCTTCATCCATAATCTTAAAAGACTTAATATGTTTAAAATTAGGCAATTTTGCATTTGCTTTTTTTACAGCTTCATTTAATATCTTACTTATCTCTTCCTTAGTAGGAAACTTATTTCCAAGATATTCTTTAATCGCTTCTATATTTGGAAATATCTTAGCTTTAACTTGAACATCATCTTTTCCATTTGATGTTCCAATAACTAGTGATTCTTCTATTAAATCATCATCATTTAAAATATTTTCAATTTCTTCTGGGTAAATATTTTCTCCGTTTTTTGTTAAAATCATGTTCTTGCTTCTACCTGAAATATACAAAAATTCTTCATCATCAATATAGCCCAAATCACCTGTATGAAACCATCCATCTTTTAATACCTTTTTAGTTGCTTCTTCATTTTTATAATATCCAAGCATGATATTTTGACCTTTTACAATTATCTCTCCAATTCCCTCATCATTTGGATTGTCTATTTTATATTCTACATTTGGTATTGGCATTCCACAAGATGCTGCTTTGTAGTAAAAATCGTTGTTTCCTGCAACTAAAGGTGAACATTCTGTTAAGCCATATCCCTGTAAAACCTTTATTCCAAGTTTAAAAAATACTTCTACTAATTCTGGTTTGATTGCTGCAGCCCCTACTATAAATGTTTTTATTTTTCCGCCTAGTGATTTCTTTACTTTCTTTTTTACTATTCCTTTTAGATAGAATGGTAAATTATCTATTATTTTGCTTTCGTCTTTTGTATATTTTTCTGGCAAACTTGATTTTAATGTTTTTATTACTTTTTTATATACATTTTCTAAAAGTAGTGGCACACATAGTATAAATGTTGGCTGATATTCTTGTATATTTTTTGTAATATATCTTAGTCCCTCACAATAGCATATTGTTCCTCCACCATATACTACTAGTAAATATCCTATTGTGCATTCATATGTATGATGTAAAGGTAAAATTGATAATACTTTTGTGGAATTGTCTACTTTTACTATGCTTGCAATTGAAACTATATTTGAGCATATATTTTTATGTGATAACATAACTGCTTTTGAGTTTCCTGTTGTTCCTGATGTGAATAATAATATTTTCATTTCATCTGGATTTATTTTGATGTTTTCGTAGTCTTTGTTTCCACCATCAATCAATTTTTTGCCATCTGTCATTAAATCTGATAAATTAGTGTATTTTGATGTATTTTGCATATCTATTAATATTGTTTCATTTTTTAGCTCTGATTTGAACTCAAAAATTTCGTTTAGGTATTTGTCATCCGCAATTACTGCTTTAGAGTTTGATACATTTAAAAATTCTTTTATATTTTCTTTTGATGCTTCTTTATCTATTGGCACTACTATTCCTATTATGGTTGATGCTAAATATGATACTGCCCAAGAGTAGCTATTTTTTCCTATTACTGCTATTCTTTGGTTTTGTAGTCCCATTTGTATTAGTTTTGTTGATAGATTTTGTACATCGTTTTTGAAATCTATATAGGTTTTGTTTATTATTTTTCCACTATTATCTTTTACTTTAAATGCTGTTTTTGTGCTATTTTTATTGGCTGTTTTTTCTAACATGTCTTTTAAATCTTCTATTTCGTATGTTTTGAAATAATTGATTTTTTTCTTCAAATTTATCCACTCCTTATCTAGTTTTTAATACTATATCACAAAGTTTTGTTGTGTTCAAGTGGTATTGGAAATGTTTTTGTATTTTATTGCTTTTAAATATTTAATATACATTTTTCAACTAATTTGATATACATTTTTTAATTTTTTGTATAGTAAATTTTTTAGGTTTTTACTAAAGCGTCAAAAAAAGAGAAAACAGCAATGTTTTTGCTCTTTTCTCATTTTCTTTTTAGCACTACCTTAAAAATATACATATATATGATTTTGAGTTATATATATTTTATTTTTCTATCCATTTTATAAATTCATCATATGATTTAAAATCTTGTTCTGTGCGTTGAGTTCCAGCTCTTAGTGTTTCTATGTTTCCTCCACTATTTGTTGTTCCTATTCCATATCTACTAGTATCAGTTGTATAGTAATAGCAATCAGTAATAGTTGCATCAGTAGCTGTTTTTCCTATGATTTCTCCTTGTCCTGTTGTGTCTGTTGTACATATTATTTTTCCTTTGTTATAACATTTGTATTCTTGAGCTCCATAGCCTTCTGCCCCTAAATAGCCACTTATTCCTCCTGCATTTTCTGGTGCTTGGACTTTTCCTGAGTTGTAGCATAGGCTGATATTTTGGGGAATTTTTGTTACACAAGTTCCAACTATTCCGCCAGTGCCCTCTGTTCCATTACTTACAATATTTCCTGTATTATAACATTTTGTTATTATATTAGTAGCTGTTCCAACTATTCCTCCAATGAAGTTCGTTCCACTGATATTTCCTGTGTTGTAGTTGTTTGATACTGTTGAAGAACTATATGTGCCTCCTACTATACCTCCAACACTCTCTGTTCCATTGATATTTCCTGTGTTGTAGCTATTTGATACCGTTGAAGAATCGTGTGTCGCTCCTACTATACCTCCTACTATTTCTGTTCCATTAATATTTCCTATATTGTAGCTGTTTGATACTTCCGAAGAACCATATGTACCTCCTACTATTCCTCCAGTATCTCTTGGTCCCGTCACTTTTCCAATATTATAAGAATCTAAAATCTGTGTTGTTGCTTTTGCTTGTGCCACTATTCCTCCAACTATGCTTCCTTTACCTACTACATTTCCACTATTATAACAACTTGAAACTTTTACATTACCAGATGTTGTCCCTACTATTCCAGCAACAATACTATATTCGTAATTTCCATATATACGTTTATTTCCGACAATCATTCCAGTATTACTGCAATCTATTATGCTACCAGAACTTGCTGCTCCAATTATTCCTCCACCAAAATAATTGTTATCTATAATAACAACCATTGTATTAATATTATGACAATTCTTTACTTCTCCATCTCTTAAACGTCCAACTATTCCCCCGGTTTGCTCACCTCCTTTTATATAACTATTTTTCACCGTCAAATTTTGTATAGACCAAGAATTTCCAAATATACCATTAAAACTATCCTCACTATTAACATAAACACCCTTTATAACATGATTATTTCCCTCAAAAGTTCCTTTCAACATATTAGTCGAAGTTTTTCCAATAGCTGTCCACTTCACACTCTCATTCTCGCTAGTTTCCCAATTATCATCACTACCTCTAGCACCTAAGTCCAAGTTATTTTCCAAATAAATAGTATAATTTTCAAAAGTATTTCCTTCATTATTAACTTGGTCTGCCAACCATTTTAGTTCTGGTACAGTATAAATGTGAATTTCATTCAAAGTTTTGTTTGTTGGTTCAGATGAACTGGTTCCATCCCATTTGCTATATGCTCCATCAAATATAGAGCCATCATCTTCTATAGTATATTCTCTTTTAGAATCGTTTATTGTAATAGTATATGAATTATCTTTATTATCCTCTACTGTTGTTTTTCCGGTTCCAAATCTATTGTTTAGTGCTGTTTTTAAATTGCTTTCTGTTATTGTCGAATCTGTCATTGTTGCTACAATAACTGATTCTTGCACACCTTCTTTTTCATTCGCAACTTCTGTTGCACTTTTTGCCTCTCCAGCTCGCCTTATTATTCCATTTTCTCCTGTTAGCATATTTATGCTTATTCCTGCTAATATCAAAAGCACAATAATACTTACAACCAAAGCAATTAAAGTAATTCCCTTATTTTTGTCATATTTTCTCATAAAATTTTCTCCTATCACATATTATTTTATGTCATATAATCATTTTACTACACTAACAGTTTATATTCAACATCATTGGTCAAAATATAATAAAAATGTAATATTATTGTAATGTTTTTGTAATATTTTCAAATACTTTTTAACGAGTTTTATTTTACTTTATATCATATGTATTAGCCTGAGTTGAATTTGCTTCTAATTGGATGTCAGAGTCCAGATAAACTACGGGACGGACACCGTCACTTGGTGCATTAGCATTGCCGAACGAATTATAAGCGCCATGGCCGTGAACACTACCACTTGCATACACATCATACAATCCCCAATTTGCATGATTTGAGCTTGTATTGCAATACGATGAGCTCAACCAATATCTATTGTTATCTCCACTTTGCACTCCATCTTTATAAACATCTTTTACTATTTCTTCTCCTGCATCTGTTTTAAATACTACATTATATCCTTTTGTTGCTTGTTGTTCTGCTGTTACACTTTCATATCCTACATAATCTGGTTTTACTATTCCTATTGTTTTTGTCTCTGTTAAGCCATTTAATTCTTGTGTATTTGTTTCCCATTTTCCTGTTGCAGTATTGTAAAAATTAAATACTCCTGTTGATGTTGTTTTTAAAAGTTTTTCGTCTTTTGGATTACTTGCATCATAATCTTTTATAGACTTTTCATCTGCTTTTGTATGCCAATACTTCAAATAATTTTTTCCTCCATTATATGATGGTGAATGATTTGTATTTGAATTTGCTATCCATGTATATGTACGGCTCTCTATATTAACACCTCTTTTTCTCCCTATTACTGTTCCTATATCATCATAATTTATACTTCTTGCTCCTGTTGCTCCTTTTCCTTTTCCGTATATTTGACACACTTTGTTTAACTCTTCTACTCCATTTAAGTATCCCGTTATTCCTCTTAAAACCAATTTTTTTGTAGAATTATCTGTATTTTTTAATACATCTGCTGCTACAATTAATAATTCTCCTGTTTCATCATCTGTTCCCAACACTTTCCATTTTACATTACTTGCATTTGATGCAGCAAAAGTCTGATTTGAGTGACCATTTCCTTTTTGAACTGTTCCATCATCTAACATTTTTTGATAATCTGACGCATTGGCACATCTCCACAATCGTGTGATTTTATTTGAATCTGGTCCTGTTACATAATACGAAACCTGTTGATATGTTCCAGTTGGTGATGTATAGCTTTCCTCTGTTCCCGGATCATAATTTATATAGTCTCCTATATTTAATGTTACCTTTCCATTTGTTACACTCTCTGGTGCTCCATTTTTGTCATAATTACATATCCATCCACTTTTTACAGTTCCTGATTCATTTATTACATATACTCCATCTGTTCCTTTATATTTCCATGGTCCTTCTCCAACTAATTCTACATCTTGTCCTAAATATGATTTCATTGATGTTTTTAATGTATTTTTACTAATTGTTCCATTTCCTAATGTCAATGCTTCCAATGCAGCCATATTTACAGCCTCTTTTTCATTTGCAACCTGAGCTTTCTTCTTTGCTTCGCTCGTTCTTTCTAATATACCATTCTGGCCCGTTAGCATCGATATGCTTACACCTGCTAAAATTATTAAAACAATTATACTTACAGCCAAAGCAATTAAAGTAATTCCTTTGTCCTTATCATATTTTCTCATAAAATTTTCTCCTTCCATATATTAATTGTGTTTTATTGTTTGCTCTTCACAACCTTAAGTCTCACAAACTCATCTCTCTCTTCTTCCTCCAAAGCCAAACTAATCTTTTTAGCCAAACCCTCATCCCTAGGAATAATAACTTCCTTAAGAGCATTAGACCTTCTACCTAGTTTTTCAATAGCATTTTGCAAACGAACCATAGTATTATTAATTTCAGCAAGTTTAATTATCAATTTCTTAACTTCAATAAACTTAACAATACTCTCATCAACAGCAGCAGTAGTGTTATAAAATCCATAATTTGGCACTATATCCAAATTGTTCGAAATAACAGATGGTATCTCAACACCCATTAAAGTTATATTTTTTATATGAATTGTATCATCATCTTTAATGGCATTTGAAATATCAATTAATTCATCAAATCCTACATCTACAATTGCTTTTTTTAAGGTATCTTCTGCATCTTTTAATATTTCATTTAATTTGTTCTGTGTATTTTTTGCTTCATCTTTATAACTCTCTAGTTTATTTTTTAGTATAAGTTCCTTTTCTTCTATAAGCATTTGCCCATTTTTATATTCTTTTATAGAATTTTGTAATTTTAGTAAATTATTTTTTGTTGATAAATATGTTTTTCCCATTAGCTCACTCCAATATCTTCAAAAGTTCTTCCATCAAATTCAAAGTATCATCCATAGAACGATTATCGCTACTATCCTGATTAATAAACCTATCTTCAAACTCATTTCCAAACTTCAAATACTTCTTATCTTCTTCAGTCAAATCCGCCTCTCCAAGAACAGTTGCCAGAGCCCTTACATCCTGAACCTTAGAGTATGCTGCAAAAATTTTATCTGCAAGTTTAGAATGGTCCTCTCTTGTATAACCTTTTCCAATTCCATCTTTCATAAGTCTTGAAAGCGACTGTAAAATATCAATTGGTGGATTTATTCCTTTTTGATACAAATCTCTTCCCAAAACAATTTGCCCTTCTGTTATATATCCTGTTAAATCAGGTATTGGGTGAGATATATCATCATTTGGCATTGTAAGTATTGGAATTTGAGTTATTGATCCAACTCTTCCTTCAATCATTCCTGCTCTTTCATAAATTGATGCTAAATCACTATACAGATATCCCGGATATCCTTTTCTGCTTGGAATTTCTCCTTTTAAAGTCGATACCTCTCTTAAAGCTTCTGCATATGCTGTCATATCTGTTAATACAACTAATACTTGGTATCCTAAATCAAATGCTAAATATTCAGCACATGTTAGTGCAACTTTTGGAGTAAGTATCCTTTCTACTGATGCATCATTAGACAAATTCTGAAACATTACAACTTTTGAAAGTACTCCGTTTTCCTCAAAACTTTTTCTAAAAAATTCAGCTGTTTCAAATTCGGCTCCCATAAGGCCAAATACAATTGCAAATTTTCCTCCATCTGTTATGTTTGATTGTCTTATTATTCTTTCTGCAAGCTCATTATGATTTAATCCACTTCCAGAGAAAATCGGTATTTTTTGTCCTCTTATTAATGTGATTAATCCATCAATTGTTGATATTCCTGTATGAATATAATTACGAGGATATTTCCTTGCAATTGGATTTATTGGGTTTGAATTTATGTCTCTTGAAATATTTGTCTCAATATCTCCTAATCCATCAATTGGCTTTCCTGCACCATCAAATACTCTTCCTAGCATTAGTGGTGATAGTTTTATTTTTAATGGTTCACCCATAAATTCTGTTTGAACATCTTTTATATTAATTTCATTTGTTCCTTTATATACTTGTATTGTCGTTATGTCGTCATCTAAGCGCAAAACATTTCCTATTCTTTTTTCTCCATTTTTTAAAGTTATTTCTACCTGCTCTTCAAATGATACATCTTTGGGTGTTTTTATAAATACAAGTGGTCCATTTATTTCTTGTAGACCTAAATATTTTATTTTCAAGTTTTTCACCTCTTTTTTTCATCGGGACCGTTTCTTTTCGCGAAAAAATCGTTTCTTTTTCCATTGGGACCGTTTCTTTTCACGAAAAAAGTTCCTTTGCGAGCCAGAATTAAATATGCTCTCTATATTCATCTTCCAACTTCTTCAATCTATTTTTAATCCTAACATCAAACTCATCAATCTTACCAATTTCATCATTTCTAACATTATACTTAAGTTCATTGTATTCCTCAAAAAGCCCTGTCTTCTTAATTTCAGAAATTGGAATTCCTTTATTAATAAGTTTTAAAGCTCTATCATAAATCAAAATAATAGTTTCCATCATCTTAAATTGTTTTTCAATTGGTACAGAAGTATCAATATCATTAAAAGAATTTTGTTGTAAAAATCCAATTCTTATACTACTTGCAATCTCTAGCAAAAGCTTTTTATCATCAGACAAAACATCTTGACCTACAACTCTTGCAATTTCAAGAAGCTCATTTTCTTTTTCCAATATTTTAACAATTCTTGTTCTATACTCTAAAAATTCACTATCCACATTATCATCATACCAATCTGATAAGTTATCTACATATTCACTGTAACTTATATTCCAATCTATTGCAGGATAATGTCTTGAATATGCTAGAGTTCTGTTTAACCCCCAAAATACATGGACAAATCTTTTTGTATTTTGCGTAACAGGTTCTGAAAAGTCCGAACCTTGTGGAGATACAGCACCTATAATTGTTACAGAACCTGTGTTTCCATTTAAAGTTTCAACCATTCCTGCTCTTCCATAAAATTCTGATAACCTTGATGGCAAATATGACGGAAATCCTTCTTCTGCTGGCATTTCTTCAAGTCTTCCCGATATCTCACGAAGTGCCTCTGCCCATCTTGATGTTGAATCTGCCATTATTGCTACATCATATCCCATGTCTCTGTAATATTCTGCTATTGTAATTCCTGTATAAATAGATGTTTCCCTTGCTGCAACTGGCATATTTGATGTATTTGCAATTAAAACCGTTCTATCCATTAAGGGCCTACCAGACTTAGGATCTTTTAATTTTGGAAAATCCTCCAAAACTTCTGTCATTTCATTTCCACGTTCTCCGCATCCTATATATACAATTATATCTGCATTTGACCATTTAGCTAATTGATGCTGTGTTACTGTTTTTCCGGTGCCAAAACCACCCGGTATCATTGCTGTTCCACCTTTTGCAATCGGAAACAAAGTATCTATTACCCTTTGTCCTGTAATTAATGGAGTAGATATTGTAAGTCTATTTTTATATGGTCTTGGCTTTCTAACTGGCCATTTTTGAACCATATTAAGTTCTAATACTTGACTTTCTTCTTCCATTGTTTCTATTTTGGCAATTGTTTCAAGTACAGTATAATCTCCCTCTTCAGCAATTTCTATAATTTTCGCATTGCAATCAAATTTATTCATTATTTTATTTGTAATAAGCTCTGTTTCTTTTACTTCACCTATTATAGAATTAAGAGTTACAGTATCTCCTACTTGAAGTTTTGGTACAAAATGCCACTTTTTTTCGGTATCAACACCAATATTTGAAGCACCTCTTTTTATAAAATCTCCATATTCATCTTGTAAAGACTTAAGAGGTCTTTCAATTCCATCAAATATATTACTTATTATTCCAGGACCTAAAACTAAAGTCAAAGGCTCGTCTGCTCCAATTACATCTTGCCCAATTTTTAATCCTGTCGTTCCCTCATATACCTGAATTGTAGCAATATCTCCTGTAAGTTTTATAACTTCTCCTAGAATTTTCTCATCTGATATATGAACAATATCATGCATCGCAAAGTCTCCATCGCCTTTAGCTTTTATAACTGGTCCATTAATTGAAATTATATACTTTTTTTGCATTTGTTTTATCCTTTCAATTTTTCATCAATTTTGTTTAATAAAGTATTATCTATAACAATTCCCTGAAGTTCATTTTCCAAAATACATCCACCTATATATTTGCTATCTATTTCTTTTAATTGCAAGCTATATTTTGAAATTAGAAATTCCGAATATCTTTCAATGTCAGATTTAGTTAAACCAATATAAGTATCTGTTTTGTCGTCAATTTTTGTTAATCCGTTCATCTATACTTTTTATTAAAATATCTTTGTATTCGTCTTTCTCCACAAATTTGGCAAGCTTATTTCTAATCTCATTTTTTAGATTTTCTTTTAATTTTCTTTGCTCGTCAATAATTTCTTTTTTACATTGAATTTCATAATTATAGACTTTTTTATTAAAATCTTTTTCTATTCTTTGAGAAGTCTTATCAAAATTTGCCTGTTTTTTATTTTCATATTCCTTAACTTCTTCCTCAATTCCTGTTTTTATTTCATTATCAACTTCTTGTTCAATTTGCTTATACTCTTTATTTGATATTTCCTCTAAACTCTGTCCGAATTGTTGTAATTTTTCATTTACATCCATTTTCTTTCCTCCATTGCTATATTGCTATATGATTGTTATAAGTGGTAATTTTTTATTTATTCTTATATCATCTATTTTTTCTTTTGATTTTTTATAAATTTCATTGCTTACAACAAGTATTCCTATTTCTTTATTTTTTACCACTTCATCTATTTTTTCTTCTATATTGTCATTTTCTTGCAATGTAATTCCATCACATCCGGCAAGTTTTAGACCAACCTCTAGGTCATTATTTTCTGTTATGCAATAAATTTTCATTGAAAACTCTCCTTTTTGTTCTTTTTGGACCGGTTCTTTTGCGAACATGTTCTTTTAAGAACCGGTCCCAAACGAACATGTTCACAAAAGAACCGGTCCCAAACGGACAAAATTAAACTTTACTTATAATCATAATAGCAATAATCAAACCATAAATAGCTATACCTTCAGCAAGACCTGCAAATATAACTGTTTTACCTAATAAGCTTGGATTTTCACTTATTGCCCCAACTGCACTTGATGCAACAACTGCAACTGCTATACCAGAACCAATTGCAGATAAACCTATTGCTAAAGCTGCTGCTATTAATCCAAGTCCAGATGAATTTGATGATGTTGTTCCATCAGTAGTTTCATTTTCCTGAGCTGTAACATTTTCAGCTGAATCTGAAGCCAATGTCTCATTTGATGTAGCTTGCATACTTGTTACTGAAACTTCATTCTCTGTATTTGTTTTTTCTGCTGCTACAGACTTGGTTGTTTTCGAAGTTGTAACCTTTGATGCTGCATATACCCCTGTTGTAACAGATAACACTCCCATAGTTAATATAATTAATAATACACATATTTTTTTTGACATTTTAAAATTCCTCCTACTTTTTTCTGATTGGTATCGTTCTCTTTTCTAAAAAATGTTTCAAAAAGACCCGGTTCCAATGGTACAAATTCCAATTTATTCTTCTAATTGTGCCCTAATGGACTTATACTCTTTTCCACTTCCATCATAAAATCTACTAAACAATTCATAATACTCAAGTCTTAAAGTTTGAATTCCAACAATCAATCCCTCTAAAACCAAGACTACAACATTTCCAAGTACAGCAATCAAAATATTTCCTGCACCTGTTGACATATCTGCTAATAAATACACTGCCATGCAAAGTCCCGCGTGGTTTATAGCAAATGCTGCCAATCTTAAGAATGATATTGTGTTACTTAAAAATGAAAGTAACATTTCAATTATTTCAAATATTTTCTCAACAATTGGAGTTGTAGCTTTTTCTTTTTTCTTCTCCAAAAAATTTGAAATTTGGTCATTAAACATTATAACTAGTACAAGTATCACTGCTATTGCTACAATAACATTTATAGATACAAGCATTTTTCCTTTTAAGAAGTAATATGCTACACACATCAATACAAATGAATATAACACAAAACCAGCAATTCCATTTTTATCTAAAAATATTTTTTTCATATCCTTATTTTTAATTCCATTTATAATATTTAAAATCATTGCCATCAATATAAAAATCGTTCCAACAACAATTCCATATATAAGCATTGTGTTTATATTATTCATCGGACTAATTAAAATTGGATTTATAATATCCTCTTTTCCAAATACACTACCATATAAAACTCCAAAGATGGTTGATGATAGTCCTCCCGCAAAAAGAATTGCTCCATATGTTTTTTTCTTTTTAAGAAGTAATATTATTCCTAAAATTAAAAATACTAATCCGGTGTCCTACATCTCCAAACATGAAACCAAACATAATAAATGTTGTTAGCGCAACAAACCATGTCGGGTCTATCTCGTCCATTCTTGGCATTCCATACATTTTTACTAGTTCCTCGAATGGCTTTATTATCTTGTTATTTTTAAGTTTGGTTGGTGGGTTCTCTCCATCTCTTACAACATAGTCAATATCTGGAATTTCATCAAGTTTTTTCTCCATTTTCTTTAAACTGACTTCTGGTACCCACCCTACTACATAAAAACTTCCATTTTGGTCATGAACTATATATTTTTTTATTGTATTTATTTTGTCATATGTTTGAAGTTCTCTATAAATTTTCAAACCATTTACCATTGCTTCTTTTTTTATATCATTAATTTGTTCTTTTGCATTTTTAATATCTCTTTTTCTTTGGATTATACGTTCATTCAGTCCTCTAATATATTCTTTAGGTGTACTTATTAAATCATCTGGTAGCAATTCCCTTTCAAATTTTTGAATATTAAATATTCCATCAACTTCGCTTACATATTCTGTTGTAGTAAAATAGATTATCCATGAAATATCTCCTTCTTCTTTTACTTCAAATAAAATAATATTTAAATTCTCAAGTTCACGTTTTATCTCATCTAAATTCTTTTTGGAAATACTACCATACCTAAACTTTATATATTGTAAATCATAAAGCTTTTTCATATCTATATCAATATTTTCAACCCTTGATGCTATTTGAATTTTTTCTAGACTTTCTTGTATCTCCTTTTTACCATCTTCTATAATTTTTACACATTTATCATAATATAATTCAATATCATTTATTTTATTTGATATGTCTTGTACTTTATTTTCAAGCATTACCATATCAGTTTCTTTACTATATTGTATTCCAAGCTTTTTTAATAAATTTTCACATTTTTTTAGTGCTTCTTTTATTTTGTAATCATATTCAAAGTATTCTAATTTCCATCCTTTGTTATAAATTTTTTTTGCATCTTCTATTTGAATATCACTATTAAATAATACATTTGCCAAAAATCTATCTAAATTGTTACTGTTACCCTTAATTCCTAAAAGTTTAACCATCTCTATTGACATTTGTTTTCCTCCTTATTGAACTAATCTTCTTAGGATTTCTTGTTTATCCATATCGTACCTTATGCCTTCAATAGTGTTTATTATATCATTATTTTCGTAATCTATCATATTTACATATGCAAAAACATAAGCAATTGACATCATATCATTTCGGAATATTTTTTTGTTTACTTCATATAAATATTTATCTATATTTTCTTCCAAGCTTGCTTCCTCGACAAAAGCAGATTTATATATTGTTTTTGACATTATTTCTTTTACTTCTTCAAACGTTTTTGCTTTTATAATATCTTCGATTATATTTGGATTTAATTTATAGTATCTTTTTATAAGAATTTCTTTTATTTGTGAAGGATTAAATTTATAATATTTTTCAATTCTAAAAATCCATAAGACATTTAATAAATCTATTTTTGAACCAATTATTTTTTCTAAATTTGATTGTTTTTTTACTGTATCATATAGTGTTTCAAAATATAATTTATCTATCTCGTTTTCTACTTCAAAAACATTTATATTGTCTTGTTCTTGATATTTCTTTAGAATCTTATTGTATTTCATCCTCTTTACTGCTTCAAAAAATTCATAAAAATTTTGTACAGTTTCTATTCCTTTGATATCATTAAACAAAAGATTTGTCCATCTTTTTACATTTTGTACTATTATATCTTCCGTTTTATCATTTGAAAATAGTTTTCTAAAAATGCTTTTTACACATTTTATTTCATATTGCAACAAAAACATTTCAAACATCTCTGCATCGTTTTTTCCTAAAAGCTTTTTTATTTTCATAATGTCTTTTATTTGATTTTCTTCAAGTAAACTTTCTATTTGTAATCTGTCTATATCTTCATCAACATTTTTAAATATATCACTTTTTTCTTTTAATAGCAATACTGCATTTTTCAAATTATTTTGTTTTATTAAATCCTCCAAATCCATTTTAGTAATTCTTTTTGAGTACATCCCCTTTAATTTCGCATTAAGATTTGGATATTTTACTCCCGGAATTTTCATTTTCTGTCCTCTTTCAAATAATTTCTTCTATAACTTTATTTATAATTTTTTTCCTCTCTATTTCATATTTTGCTTTTAATTGTTGTATTTGTTCATTTTTATCATTATCTATCTCTGTTTTTCTTTTTTCAAACATCTCGTCATATTTTTCTTGTATTTTCTTTTTTTTAAACAAAAACCTACTATCAATCACTTCTTTTTCTTTTTCAATTTGTTCACTTATATATGTTTCTATATCATCTTCTTTTTCTTTTATCTTTAGTATTTTGTTTTTTGCCGAAGCATCTAATTCAATAATTTTGTTTATTATGTTTTCCATATTATCTCTTCTTTCTTTTATTAATTATCATTTTAATAGTCTCGCGTACTTATTGTTGGATATTCAAAAACTTTTCCATTATCTGAAAATTGATATGATAATATATGGTCTTTTTCAAAAGTATTTGTTCCTCTTAAAAAGTATTTATATTTGTATACATTTACTTTATATCCTGTTCCAACAAAAACTGGATCATCCCATGTAGTATCAATTTGATACCACTTCTCGTCTATTTTGACACAATTCCATGCATGACTTTCATTTTGTCCTGCACTATTTGTAGCTGTTCCTTGCATTATTTCACACATTATTCCAGCTTGATTCGCAAGATATTTTAATGCTTTTGCATATCCTTCACATACACATGATTTTCCTATTAATGCACCATAAATACTATATGTTCCTCTAGCTTTATATGTTGAATCATATTCTATATTGTCTACAAGATAATCATGTATTTTCATTATTTTGTCATAATCATTTCCCTTTAAATTTCCGATTATATCATTTTTTACGCTTTCAATTTGATTTATAGCTATTTCTACTTGAGATTTGTCTGAAAAATCACTATTAAAATATGTTTGGTCTTTTGCAGGATCTATATATACTTTATAAGATGTTTTTAAAAATTTAGTTGTTGTTTCAATATTTAAATACATTTTGTTTACGTCTATATAAAATAATTCAGGATTGTCATGCATAAATGCTTCGATTGCAGTTTGATAATCTTGTCCTAATTTTTCTCCTCCATCTTCGCTTGATAAAGTATCTTTAAAATCTGTTTCAAATTCAATTTTATAATTTCCTTGTTTCAAATTTTCCTTACTTTCTAATATTTTATCATATATTATCTTCTCATTTCCAACCAATTGACTATAAAAATATTTGTTAATTGTATTTTCCGAATTATTAGCTGTAGTATTTTGACTATTAGCCGTATTTCCACTTGTTAATACTGATGTTATTTTATTAGTATTCTCTTGTGATATTGTACTACTTCCATTTGGCTCAGGTTCTTCTGTTGCTATGTTTCCAACTTTATATATTGTATTATTCAAGTTTTCTCCTACAATGTCATCATAAATAGCTTTTCCAAATAATATACTTCCAAAAACAAGTACAATTAAAATTATTGATAAAATAATTGTTGTAAATTTTTTATTCATTTGTTTTTCCTCTCTTTTTTGTTTTTATACATAATAGCAAAAAAAAATAAAAATAGCAATAAAATTTGAATTTTTTATTGCTATTTTTGTATCTCATTTTTTATAATTTTTTATAATCATTAACTTTTTTAAATGAATATATTGCAGAAATTCCAAAAACTACTAATATTAAAGCAACTATTCCACTTGTATTTGATAATCCTGTTTTAGCAAGTGTAGTTGTTACATTTGTATTTGATGTAGAATTATTTGTGTTTGTACTAGTACTTCTTGTTGTATTATTTGTTGTTAATGAATTATTGCTTGTAGTTGTATTATTAGTTGTTGCTGTATTATTTGATGTTACATTTGAAAATGTACTTTCATTTGTTGATGTGTTGTTATCTGTTGTTTGTGTTGTATTATTTGAAGCATCTACTGTTGTAAATACTGAATCATCATCTGCAGCAAATACTCTTGTACCACATACCATAACCAATACTAAGCTCATCATTACTATCACTAATTTTTTAAACATTTTTACATTTTTCATCTTTCTTCTCTCCTTACATAATTAATATATTAAATAATAATATAAATTATCATTCGTTAACTCTTTTTCTATTTTACAACATTTTTCTTTTTCTGTCAAATCTTTTTGAGCTTTTTTTCATTACATTTTTGTTACATATTTTTTACATGTATATTACACATTAAATTTGAATAATACTATATCTCCTTCTTGCATAATATAGTCTTTTCCTTCCTGTCTTACTAATCCTTTTTCCTTTGCCTGTACCATTGAACCTTCTTTTATTAATTCATCATAAGATATCACTTCTGCCTTTATAAATCCTCTTTCTATATCAGAATGAATTTTTCCAGCAGCCTGTGGTGCTTTTGTTCCTTTTTTTATTGTCCATGCTCTTACTTCTGGCTCCCCGGCTGTTAAAAATGACATTAATCCTAATAGGTCATAACTCTTTTTTATTAATATGTCTAACCCAGATTCTTCTAACCCAAGTGCCTCTAGCATTTCTGTTTTGTCATTGTCATCAAGTGTAGATAGTTCATCTTCTATTTTTACACATAACGGTATTACTTCAGCTTTTTCTCTTGATGCATATTCTCTTACTTTTTTTACATTTTCGTCGTTTTCTGTATCTGATAACTGTTCTTCCGATACATTTGCTATATATATTATTGGTTTTGTTGTTAGTAAAAACATCTCTTTTAGCATTTCTTTTTCGTCTTCATTATAATCTAATTGCCTTGCTGGCATCCCATTTTCTAATGCTAATTTTATTTTTTCTAACAAGTCTATTTCTGCTTGATATTTTTTGTCTGCTTTCAACATTTTTTTGGCTTTATCTAGTCTTTTTTCTATTGTTTCTATGTCTGCAAAAATCAATTCCAAATTTATTGTTTCTATGTCCCTTATTGGGTCTACACTTCCATCTACATGTACTACATTTGAATCTTCGAAACATCTTACTACTTCACATATAGCGTCTGTTTCTCTTATATGTGATAAGAATTTGTTTCCTAGACCCTCGCCTTTACTTGCTCCTTTTACTAGTCCTGCTATGTCTACAAATTCCACAACTGCTGGGGTTATTTTTTTTGTGTTGTACATGTCTGCTAATTTTTGCAATCTTTCATCTGGTACTGCTACTATTCCTACATTTGGTTCTATTGTACAAAATGGATAGTTTGCTGATTCTGCGCCTGCTTTTGTTATACTATTAAATAATGTGCTTTTTCCTACATTTGGAAGTCCTACTATTCCTATTTTCATTGTTTTTTCCTTTCCTTGCATTTTTTTATTTTTTTGGAGCTTCCAACGGGAATTGAACCCGTGACCTCAGCCTTACCAAGGCTGCACTCTACCTACTGAGCTATAGAAGCGAATAAAACTATTATATAGCACATATCTTAAAAAATCAATAGTTTTAATGTTTTTATATTAGAAAAAGAGATATAAATAAAATATCTCTTTTCCTTATCTTCTTATATTTCTTTCCAAAACCAGTCTAAACTGTTGTCTATACTTCTTATATTGTTCTTTTTAGCCTCTAAGTCATCAATCCATAAATATGAGAAGAATGTAATTAATATAAATAGGAAATCTATTGCTAGACATTTATATAATGTACTAGCTAAATAAGCGTATTCTGTTGTTAAAGTTGATACTTGAACAACATGAACAATTAGCAATGCTAAAAAAGAAATTAATGGTATTATAGCTACTGAACTTCTTTTTATTTCTTGTCCTAAAAATATTAATAATGCTGTTGCTAAAACAACTAATAATAATGTTAAAGGATTGGTTAAATCAAATATAAACATATATTTTCCCCCTATCTTTTGTTTATTATTTCGGTTGAATTTATAATATCATTTTTATTCTTTTTTTTCAACCTTTTTTTATTACTTTTATATTTCGTTTTTGTTACAATTATATTACATTATAATTTCAAACCATCTATTGTTTCTTTTATTATGTTACAACTATTGTCAAATTTTTCTTGATCTTTTTCATTTAATGGAAGTTCTAATATTTCTCTAACTCCCTTAGATGTTATAATTGCAGGTACGCCAATATAAATATCTTTGTGTCCATATTCTCCATCTAAGTAAGTTGAAACTGTAAGTATTGATTGTTCATCATTTAATATTGCTTTTACAAGTCTTGTTAATGCCACACCTATTCCATAATATGTTGCTTTTTTCTTTTCTATTATTTCATATGCAGCATTTTTTACATCTTCTCTAATTTGTTCTAAATTTTTTGAAGATTGATGTCTTGCTTTAGCAATATCCATTAATTTTTTGCATCCAACATAGCAATGTTCCCAAGGTACAAATGAAGAATCTCCATGTTCTCCCATTACATATGCGTGTGTATTTTTAGGGCTTACTTTTAACCTTTCTCCTAATAAATATCTTAATCTTGCGGTATCTAGCATAGTTCCAGAACCTATTACCCTTCCTGCTGGAAGTCCAGATACTTTTTGTACTACATATGTCATTATATCAACAGGATTACTTGCAACTACAAATACTCCTTTAAATCCAGATGCCATAACACTTTCTACAACTGATTTCATTATTTTACTATTTGTATCTACTAACTCTAGCCTTGTTTGTCCGCCTTGTTTTTGTGCTATTCCTGCAGTTATTACTACTATGTTTGCATCTTTACATTCATCATATTCACCATATCTTATTTCCATTTTTGATGGTGCATATGCTATTCCGTGTGCTAAGTCTAAAGCTTCTCCTTGTGCTTTTTCTTTTAGTACATCTATTAGTACTAATTCATTTGCTCCTCCTTGATTGAATAGTGAGTATGCAAAACTCATTCCTACAAATCCTGTTCCTACTAGAACTACTTTTCTTTTTTCCATAATAAAACTTCCTTCCTTTTGTTCTTTTGGGACCGGTTCTTTTATGAACATGTTCTTTTAGGACCGGTTCTTTTATGAACAAATTACATCTTATCAGGCATTTCCATCCCTAATAATTGTGCACCTTGTTTTAAAACAACTCCCACACAATATGTTAAATAAACTCTAGCATCTTGAAGGGACTTATTTTCATTAATAATTTTATTTTCATTGTAAAATGAACTATAAGCTTTTGCCAAATCAATTAAATATCTTGCTAAAATTGAAGGCTCATTCTTATCTACTACCTGTTTTAAAGTATCTCCAAAATTATAAATTATATTTATCAATCTTAAAGAATATTCATCTTTCAAGTTTTCAAAATCTAAATTTTCTAAACTTGGCACGCTTCCCGCTTTTTCTAAAACACTTTTTGTTCTAACATAAGTATATTGGATATAAGGTCCTGTTTCACCTTGGAAATTTAGCACTTCGTCCCAATCAAAAACTTGGTCTTTTATTCTGTTTGTTGCTAAGTTGTTAAATACTACTGCACCAATTCCAACTTTTTTCGCAACTTCTTCTTTGTTTTCTAGGTTCGGATCTTTTTCCTCTATAATTTTTTGAACTCTTGAAACTGCTTCATTTAGTAAATCCTCAAGTTTTACAACAGTTCCTTCTCTTGTTGACATTTTACCAGATTTTAGTCTTACCATTCCATATGATACATGTTCTAATCCTTTTAAATATTTTTCATCTAATCCTAAATATTTAGCAACTCCAAATATTTGTCTAAAATGTAAGTCTTGTTCATATGCAACTACATATAGGCATTTGTCAAAATCATATGTTCTTGCTCTATAAAGTACAGCTGCCAAATCTCTTGTGTCATATGTTGTAGAGCCATTTGATTTTACAACCATACAAGGTGTATTTATTCCTTGATCTTCCAAGTCTATTATTTTAGCTCCATCAGATTCTATTAAATGTCCAGATTTTTGTAAAATTTCTATTGTTTCTGGCATTTTATCTGTATAAAATGATTCTCCATTCCATGAATCAAATGTAGTTCCAAGCATATCATAAATTCTTTGGAATTCTTTTAAACTTAAAGTTTTAAATTTGTTCCATATCTCTAAGCAATATTCATCATTATTTTCAAGTTTTCTAAAATTTTCTCTACATGCATTTAATACATTTTCATCTTCTTTGCAAAGATTATTTATTCTTACATATAAATCTAGCATATCATCAATTGGATGTTCATCAAAACTATATTCATTTCCCCATAGTTTGTAACCTTCTATCATCTTTCCAAATTGTGTTCCATAATCTCCAAGATGATTTATTCCAGTTACATTGTATCCTAAATATTTATAGATATTATAAAGTGCTTGGCCAATTCCGGTTGTTCTTAAATGCCCTATATGGAATGGTTTTGCAATGTTTGGAGATGAATATTCTACTATTATATTTTTGCCTTTTCCTATTTCAGATTTTCCATATTTTTTATTTTGTGAAACTTCTTCTAAAACATTTTTTATTTTAGTATCTTTGTTCACAAAGAAATTTAAGTATCCTCCTACTATTTCCACTTTTGTAATTATGTTTTCATCAAATTTTAAAGTGTCCTTTATTTCATTTGCAATTACCGGTGGTGCTTTTTTTAAAGTTTTTGCAAGTCTGAAACATGGAAAAGCATAATCACCATTATTTAGGTCTTTCGGAATTTCTATATATGATTTCAATTCTTCTTTTGGTACAGATATTGCTTTTGAAATTTCTTTTGCAATTATTTGTTTAAAATCTACCATTTTTTCACATCCTATTCTTCAAAATAATCTAACTTCATTGCTTCTTTAACTTTTTTCATAGTTTTAGCAGCTTCTTTTCTTGCTTTTTCAGTTCCTTCTTTTAAAACCTTGTCTATTATTTCTGGATGTTGTTCTAAATATTCTCTTTTTTCTCTCATAGGTCTTAAGAATTCAGCTGTATTTTTAGCTAATTGCTTTTTACAAGCAACACATCCTCTTTTTCCTGCTCTACATTCTTCGCAAACTGCCTTGCATTCTTCCTCAGAACTAAATAATTTGTGATAATATGAAACCATACAAACATCTGGATTTCCTTTATCATCTTTTCTAATTCTATTTGGGTCTGTTACAGCACTCATAACTTTTTTCGTTATTTCTTCTTCACTATCAGAAATATATATCGCATTTCCTAAAGATTTTCCCATTTTTTCATTTCCATCTAAGCCTTTAATTCTTCTGTTTTGTGATAAGTATATTTCTGGTTCTTTTAATACATCTCCATATATAGAATTAAATTTTCTAACTATTTCTCTACATTGCTCTATTAATGGTTCTTGGTCTTCTCCTGCTGGTACTATTTCTCCATTTAGTACTGTAATATCAGCTGCCTGACTTACAGGGTATCCCAAAAATCCATAAGTTACACTTTCTCCAAACAAATCCTTTTTTTGTGCTAATTCTGTTTTTACTGTCGGATTTCTTTGAAGTCTTGAAATTGTAACTAAATTTGAGTAAAATACTGTAAGTTCTGCTGTTTCTGGTATCATTGATTGTATATATATTGTTGCTTTTTCAGGATCTATTCCACATGATAAATAATCTATTACTAGCTCTCTTACATTTTTTCTTACTTTATCTGGATTATTAAAGTTGTCTGTTAGTGCTTGTACATCTGCAACTAATATATATGTTTCATATTCATCTTGCAACTTTACTCTATTTACTAATGAACCAAAGTAGTGTCCTATGTGTAGTCTTCCTGTTGGTCTGTCTCCTGTTACTATTCTTTTTTTCTCCATTTCTTCCTCCTTTTTTCGTATCGGAACCGTTTCCTTTTGCAAAAATTTTCCATTGGGACCATTTCTTTTCGCGAAATGATACGGTCCCAATACGAAATTATATATTTAACATCTTCCTTGCAAAATCTGTCAAATCCTCTAAATGATTTTCAATAACATCTTGCAATATATCATCATCAACTTCTTGATAAGTATGCACTGCTATATTTCTAAAACCAATCATGCCTTTCATATTGTTTAAAGCATTTTCATCTATATAATTATTTTTATATAATAATTCAAAAGCATCTTTATTCGTATGAGGTAATCCAAGTCTATTATTTGATACAATATACATTGCAATGTCGATTACTGCTTGACATGCTCTTTGAAGATTTAAAACAATTGCGTCATTTCTTCTATAATCATTTAAATTTGCTGGATTATTTTCATATTCTTCATTTATTCTATTTATACATTTTTCAATTGTTTCGAATTTATTTATAATAACTGCATTATTTTCCATATATTGTACCTCCTTTTTTTACTCTCTCTATTATTGAAAGTCTATTTTCATTTAAATCTATATACTCTCTAAACATATCTATTTTATATAAATCAAATTTTGTTTTATCCTCGCAATATAGCTCTTTTCCATTCATTAATATTTCATACCTAAAATCATCATTTATTTCGTCTAAGCTAACTAAATCAATGTCTCTTTTTGATATATCTTCTAGCAAAATCTTTTCTTCAAAAATCTCTTTTTTGCTAATTTTTCTTTTTGATTTGAATGCAATATCTATATCGCTTTTTTCGTTTTGTGTTCCTCTAGCAAAACTTCCAAACAATATTATAGCTTCGCATTCAAAATCGTCTATTAATCTTTTTTTAATCGATTCAAAATTCATTTAATTATCCTCAAATCTTCCATTTTTTTCGTATTGGAGACAATTCTTTTTACAAAATGTCCCAAAAAGAACCGGTCCAAATGAGACATTTTTTAATGGCTCAATTCATACCCATCTTTACTATCCTTTATACTATAGCCCAAAGCTGAAATTTCACTCCTAAGCCTATCAGATTCAGCCCAGTTCTTCTCAGCTCTTGCCTTTAATCTTTCTTCTGCAAGCCTAATAACTTCTTCAGGTATTTCTTCTACATCAGATTTTTTATCCAAACTCAAAGCCAAAACACTATCAAACTTCCTCAAAAGCTCAGCTAACTTTTTAGACTTCTTAGGATTCTTCACAACATCCCAAACCACACTCATTGCAAGGGGCATATTTAAATCATCATTTATAGCCTTATGAAAAGCTTCTTCATATGCTACAGTCTCTTCATCTGATACACTTTCATTTCCAGAAAGATGTTTTTGATATCCAGCCCTTAATTTATCTAAAGCCTTTTGGTTTGCATCAATTGCCTCCCATGTAAAGTTTAATTTTGTTCTATAACTACTAGAATATGTAAATAATCTATATGTTAATGGGTCATATCCTTTTTCTATAATATCTTTTAATAAATAAACATTATTTAAACTTTTTGACATTTTTCCACCATTTATTAAAAGGTATTCACCATGTATCCAAAATCTAGCTGGTATCTTGCCACAAGCACCTTTGCTTTGTGCAATTTCGTTTTCGTGGTGTGTTGGAATTAGGTCAATTCCTCCTGTATGGATATCAAATTGTTCTCCTAAATATTTTTGTCCCATTGCTGAACATTCTATATGCCATCCCGGGTATGATAATCCCCATGGGCTCTCCCATTTCATTATGTGATTTGGCTTGGCTTTTATCCATAATGCAAAATCATATGGATTTCTTTTTTCTGTATCTACATCAACTCTTGCTCCTGCTTTTTGGTCTTCTAGTTTTATTCCAGATAATATTCCATATTCATCTAATTTTGATACATCAAAATATATTGCTGTTGAAGTTTCATATGCATATCCTTTTTCCAATAATTTTTGAACATATTTTATCATATCTGTAATATGGTCTGTTGCTTTACATACCACTTCTGGTGTTTCTACATTTAATTTTGCCAAATCTTCCATAAATAATTTTGTATAATATTCTGCAATTTCATATGGAGACTTTTGCATTTCTCTAGCTGATTTAAGCATCTTGTCTTCGCCCTCATCTGCATCTGATACTAAATGTCCTACATCTGTTATATTCATTGCATGTTTTACTTTGTATCCATTATATTTAAGTACTCTTCTTATTATATCATTCATTATATATGTTCTCATATTTCCAATTGATGCATCTTTATATACTGTTGGACCACATGAGTACATTCTAACTTCTTCTTTGTTTATTGGCTCAAATCTTTCTTTGTTTTTGGTCAAAGTGTTGTAAAAATATATATCCACTGTCTATCACTTCCTTTTATTTTATTAGGATACAGCAAATTTTTACTGTATCCTTTTTTTATTCACTAGTTTCATTTTCATTCGAAGTTTCATTGCTTGATGTATTAGAATTATCTGGCGTTGTATTTTTATCTCCTGTTGTATTTTCATCTGGTTTCTTATCTGGCTCTTTTACTATTTCTTTTGCTTTTACAGTTATTGTTCTAGTTTTTGTTACTGTTTTTCCATTTGAATTTTTTACAGAATATGTTATTGTATATTTTCCTGCTTTTGATGTATTTACTGAACCTGATATTGATATTTTACTTGATATATCTCCATCTTTATCATCTTTTGCTGTTGCACCTTGTTCTGTGTAAGTGTCTCCTTCATTTAATGTTATGTGACTATCTCCATTTAAAGTAATTGTTGGTTCACTATCATTATTTTTATTAGAACTTCCGGTGTTTGATGCATTATGCACAGTACAATATGTTGTTGGAGCACTTGAAGATGTTCCATTTGTTTTCCATAATCCTAATCTTTCTTTTTCAACTGTATATGAATGATATTTCGTTATTTTATTAGGGCAATATTCATTTGCAAGTAAACCTGTTTCACTACATACCTGAACCGAATTTGAATGTCCATCACAATCACCCGGTACTTTTCCTTCTACAAATACTTCTTGATATGTATCTGTACATTTACTTGTTGCTTTTTTACCTGAAACTCTACATATTGTTTCTGTAACAACTCCTGATGGTTGGTTAAATGTTGATTTGTCTTTTCCTGAATGTACTTTTGACATAACTGCTGACCAAATTCTTCCTGCAACATTGTTTGAGCCTGTTACTTCTTCGTTTTGGTCAAATCCATACCATGTAGCTGCTGTATAGTAATTTGTAAATCCACATAGCCATTTATCATAATTGCTGTTTGTGGTTCCTGTTTTTGCTGCTACATCTATTCCTGATATTTTACAGTATTTTGCAGTACCTGCGCTATCTTCTACAACTGATTTTAGTAAACTTTTTATTACATATGCTGCTTGTTCTGATATTACTTCTTCACTATCTTGTTTTCCCTCTAAAACAGTATTTCCATCTGGGTCTGTAACTTTTGTATAGAACATTGGTCTTCTATATACTCCATTATTTGCAATTGTAGCATAGGCTCCTGCCATTTCTAGTGGTGTTATACCTGTAGTAAATCCACCAATTGATACAGCTGCTAAACTTGATTTATCTGTATCTTGAATTGTTGATACTCCCATTCTTTCTAGGTATTCAGCTGATTTTGCAGGTGTTAATTCATCAACTACTTTTATAAATGGTATATTTTGAGATGTTGTTATTGCACTTCTAACTGTTATTAGTCCCTTAAATGCATTATAATCTTTTGGTGTCCATCCTTTTATTCCAAAATCTGTTGAATCATCATCATAAATTGTAGCAGGTGTAATTACTCCCTCATTTATTCCCGGTACTAATGATGTTAATGGCTTGATTGATGAACCTGTTTGTCTTGGACTTTGTGTTGCTCTGTTTAATCCCCTTGATTCATTTTTTTCTCCAAGTCCACCCTCAACTCCTACAACATAACCTGTTTCATTGTCTATTATTACCATTGCAGATTGTGATGTTGCACCATCTACCTTTTTAGATTTTCTTACATAGTCTTTACTGTTATTTACCATAACTTCATCCATTTTAGATTGAAGTGCAGTATCTTGTGTAGAATAAATTGTAAGACCACTACTATATACATATGTAGATGCTAAACTTTTTGAAATTCCTTTTTCTTTTGCAACATCTTCTATTACTTGTGATATTGTTGCATCTGTATGATATGAATATACAGAGCCTAAGTTTTCAGCTTTTTGGAATGGTAATCCATCTTCTACTTTTTTTACAGCTTCATCATATTCATTTTGCTCAACCATTCTTAGTTCTAGCATTTTTCCTAGTACTGTTTTTGTTCTTTTTTTAATTAAGTCTGACCTGTCTTTTTCTCCATAAGGATTGTATGAATTAGGTGAATTATTAATTCCTGCTAAAAATGCGCATTCTGCCAAATCTAAATCTGATGCAGATTTGTTGAAATAATATTCTGCTCCAACTTCTACACCCAAATTGTTGCTTCCTCCAACAAATATTATGTTTAAATATAATTCAAGTATTTGGTCTTTTGAAAGCATTCTTTCTATTTGATATGCTTTTGCCCATTCTTTTATCTTTCTGATTACTCCTTCTTTTCCAGACCTTTCATCATCTTTTGTTATATTTTTTACTAATTGTTGTGTTATTGTACTACCACCAAATGATGATTTTCCTGCATGAATTACATATTGTACAACCGCTGCTGCTGTTCTTTTAAAGTCTACTCCATTATGCTTGTAAAATCTTTCATCTTCTATTGCAACATATGCGTTTTTAAGATTTTCTGGCATTTGATCTAGTTTTATGATTTTTCTATTTTCATCTCCACTTAGTTCTGCAAGCTTGTTTCCGTCTTTATCTAATACAACTGAGTTCGAAGAACCTATAACTAATTCTTCTTTTGTTATTTCGAAGTCATCGCCCCAGCCTCCATATAACATTCCAACTACAACTCCTGTGCCTACAACTGCTACCATTACTATTACTAATAATATTATTTTTAGTGCTATTGCTAGTTTTGGATGTTTTGCCATGAATTTCTTTTTGTTTGTTTTTACTAATTCGTTTTTGTCATGTTTTTTATTTGTTCTTTTTTTATTACTCATTTTTTCGTTATATGTCAGTTTTTTCTGGCATATTCCTCCCTTCTTTTTTGATGAGCCTAAATATGCTGATTTAAGCATTTTTTGTCTTTTTTTGACGGTTCTATTATATTATAGTTTTCTAAAAATTGCAATAGTAATTGTGGTCAAAAAAGAGTAAAGATTTTATTAAGATAACTCATCTACAAATCATTTACAAAACTTATTTCGACCCCACTATAAAAATGCTTAATAATTTCTTCAGCACTGCTACCAGCCTTTGCCATACTATCAGCTCCTGTCTGGCTCATTCCAACTCCATGTCCATAACCTAAAACTTTAAATTTAATTTTGCCATCAACAATCTCAAAGGAAAAATTAGTAGATTTAAGACCAAGCAATGTTCTAGCTTCTGTTCCTGCAATTTGAATATTGCCAAACTTAATAGTTCTAATTCTTCCACTCTCAGTGTACTCTAAAATCTGAACACAAGAATTATCATTAAAATCAATTTCAAAATCTGGATGTTTTGTTTTTATCTTATCTATAAACTCGCTTTGTGAAAATTCTACTTCAGAAGAATACTGGGTATATCCATCTTCTCCTGAAGTTTGCACACTTTGTAAATATGGAAAATTATCTCCACCCCAAACATTGCTTGCTGTTTCTGTTGTACCTCCACTATTAGAATGGAAAAATGCATCTATTGGGCTACCATTATATGTAATTATTTTTCCTTGTGTTGAATCAACCGCTTCTACAATTTTGTTCCAATTAGCTTCTGCATCATTTTCACTCCACTTTGCAAGTCTGTCCTCTTTTGAAATCCATGCTTGGCAACATTTGTAATCATCACAAATATCTGCATCTCCATGTTTTCCTTTTGATTTAGTAATTTGATAAATTGTATATGTCCTTGCAACAATTGCTTGGGCTTTTAAAGCTTCTTTTTCAAAACTTGCAGGCATTTCGCTTGATACTACTCCATATAGATAATCATCAAGTGAAAGTTCTTCTGTTTGGCTAGTTTTTGCATGATATAGCTTTATTGTTTTATATTTAGAATAATCATATTTTTCAGTTTCTTGCTTTTCTTCTTTGGTTGTTTCAGATGTTTGTACATTTTGTTTCTTCCTTTTTTTAGTACACAAATTAGGCAATACTATTATTATAAAAATGAAAATTAAAACATACTTTAAAAATTTTTTCATCTATAGTGCTCCTTATTTTTCTTTGTACATTACTATGTTTTTTATTTTAAATTATGCTAATTCTTTTTTCATTTTTTCTAGAATTTTCTTTTCTATTCTTGATACCTGTACCTGTGAAATTCCTAGAATTTTACCTACTTCTGATTGTGTTTTGTCTTTATAATATCTAAGTAAAATTATTTCTTTTTCTCTTTTTTCAAGAGAATTTATCATTTTATTTAGCACAATTTTATTTGTAATAATATTTGCTTCATCTTTGTTACTTTTTAGTGTATCTAAAATGTTTAAATCACTTCCCTCTTTATCACTTGAATACACATTTTCTTCAATTGAATTTACTGGCAAACTACTATCTAAAGCCAGTGTAATTTCTTCTTTTGGGACCTTTAATATTTTTGATATTTCTCCGTAAGCTTGGCTCTCTGCCTTTTTTAGATATCCATTCTTTTTGTAATTCTATAATTTTTCTGTTTAAATCTTTTAACCCTCTACTTACTTTTATAGGGCCATCATCTCTTATAAATCTTTTTACTTCACCTAAAATATATGGAACTGCATATGTAGATAATTTTACTTCAAAATTTATGTCAAAGTTTCTTATTGATTTTATAAAACCTATCATCCCAATTTGATATAAATCCTCTAATTCATAACCTCTTCCTGTAAATCTTTTTACAATGCTCCAGATGAGTCCTTGGTTGTTTTCTACCAAATTTGCCATTGCATCTTTATCACCTGTTTGAGCTCTTTTTATTTCATTTGTAATTTCATCTACCACTTATTCTACCCCCTTAGAGCCTCTTCCAAAGTGGTTATTCCATCTTCTTTTGGTATTTCTTTAATTGTTTTTTTCATTGTTACTTTTGTTCCTAAACCTAAAACAGATTCTACATTTAGTTCATCCATAAAACTTTCCATTATGGTAAATCCCATTCCTGACCTTTCTAAATTTGGCTTGCTTGTATATAATGGTTGTTTTGCCATTTCGATATTTTCTATTCCTTTTCCATTGTCTGATATTTCTATTGTTACTTCTCTATCTCTAATTTTGCATTTTAAATTAATTACTCCCAGCTTGTCTTCATATCCATGGACTATTGAATTTGTAACTGCTTCTGATACAGCAGTTTTTATATCTGATATTTCTTCTATTGTAGGGTCTAAACTTGCAACAAATGCTGCAACTGTTATCCTTGCAAAAGCTTCATTGTTGGATTTACTTAAGAATTCCAATTTCATCTCATTTTCATTTATCATATAACTTTTTCCTCCTTGTTTTCTTCTAAATAATCTTTTGATAATTCAACTTCAGGTATGAGTTTTAAAACTCCACTCATTTCGAAAATTTTGCGTACACTTTCTGTTAAATTTGCCAAGCCCATTTTTCCACCTAGCATTGCTGTTTGCTTGTATCTTCCTATTACCATTCCAATGCCTGCGCTATCCATGAAAGTAACACTATCAAAATCAAATACAACTCTTTTAGGCATAAATCTCTCAATCTCATAATCTGCTCTCCTTCTTATATTTTTTACTTTACATTCGTCAATTTCCTCTGTAATTTTAAATATTAGAAGCTTTTCTTGGCTATAATACTTAACTTCCATAAAACCTCCTCGTTTTCTTTAGATTTTTTGATGGTTTGTCCATCTTTTTTAGTTTAGCACTTTTTTATGGAAAATTTTGTCAGAATGTGGTGGTGGTGGAGATTTTTTTTATTTTTTGCAAAGTTGGAAGTTTTTATTCTTTTTTAGAGAAGGTATATAAAATAATGAAAAGGTGATAATATGTACAATATTATCACCTATATGAATCATATGTGCAAAGACCGGTTTTTGAACCAACCTTTTATAAAATTTTTTATAAACTATTCTGGCATAGACATTATATAATACACATACATATGCCCCTGTATTGTATTTATTACTTTTACTTGATCTATTAAATTTCCTTTATATTTAACTATATCAATATTACATATTTCATCATTTTCTTCTAAATTCAATCCCTGTTTCGAAACATCAAATATTCCTGGAAGATAATTTTCTTCTGACATACAATAAATTTTGCTATTAGTTGTTCTTGCATATGCTGTTCCATATTTGTTATCTACAATCATTTCATCCACATTTGAAACTTGGCTAATTTTTACTGGACTTAATTGGTAATCCGTATTTCCTGTTCCTAAATCTCCTGAATTACTTCCCCATGCATATATATCTCCTGAAATTGTCTTTGCAAATGAAGAATATCCTGTTGTATATATTTTTTCAATATTTGTTAAACTGTTAAGTTTTACGGGGGTCTGTTGATCTCCTTTTATTCCAATTCCTAATTGTCCATATTCATTGTCTCCCCAAGCATATACATCCCCTGTTTTTGTAAGAGCCCATGAGCTATATCCATTTGTATATATTTCTTTAATATTTGACAGTGCATTGATTTTTACTGGTACACTTTGATCTGTTGTATTACCTATTCCTAATTGTCCATACCTATTATAACCAAATGCATACACTTCTCCTGTTTTTGTAAGAGCCCATGAACTATATCCATCTGTATATATTTCTTTAATATTTGACAGTGCATTGATTTTTACTGGTGCACTTTGATCTGTTGTATTGCCTATTCCTAAACCTCCATTACGATTTTCTCCCCAAGAATATACATCTCCTGTTTCTGTCACTGCAAATGAATTATAATTATCATCTCCAATATATATTGCTTTAATATTTGATAACGTACTAATTTTTACAGGCATATTTTGGTCTGTTATGTTACCTATCCCCAATTGTCCATACCTATTATAACCAAATGCATACACTTCTCCGGTCTTTGTTTTTACAAATGTACTACCACTTGTGCCACAATATATATCTTCAACATTTGATACTCCTGTAACTTTTACTGGACTTGCTTGATTTTCCATGTCACTACCTATACCTAGTTGACCATCCTCATTGTTTCCCCAGCCGTATAAATCTCCATTTTCTGTTATTACAAAAAACATTCCTTTATAAGCAACTGATTTCTTTATTTTGCCTATTTCACTTAATTCGCTTTTTTTGTTTACCTCAGTCCAAGTTTCATAAGATAAATTCTCCATATCTACATCCATTTCGAAAAATTTTCCATCTTCTGACACACCATAATTTCCCATTAGTTTTACTATTTTTTCACTAGAACTATTATTTTGGTCGCTACTTGTCATACTTCCACTTGTCCCAATATCATATTTTTTATAATCCCCAGTATAAACCCATGGACCATTTCCAGTTAACGAACCTTTCAATCCATTATTTGTTAAAGCTGTTTGTAAATTTTCTGTTGTAATTGAGCCTAATCCTTGTGTTAATGCATCTGATATTGAAAGTTTTACACTTTCCTCTTCTTGTGATATTCCTGTTTTGTCTTTCGCCTCTGACGCCCTATTTAGTATTCCGTTTTGCCCTGTTAGCATATTAATACTTATTCCGTGCTAAAATTAACAAAACAATAATTGTTA